>JBOGJX010000085.1:0-10861 GCA_050745285.1 Terriglobia bacterium | reverse complement strand
CGGCAAGCCTCAAGAGTCACAGATTGTTTCTCCAGATCATCAAACATGCCATCGATCAGGGAACCGACTAGGGCGAGCGCGGAGATCGGCTGCCAGTTGACCTGGGCCTGGGATTTTTCGGACACCGGGCACCTCCGCAACTTCCGTCGGGATAGAATCAGAAGTGCGCAAAATAGAGATACTGCGCATAATTCTACCGATTCGAGGCTCCTATGGCCAGTCTAAAGCACTCGCCACAGACCAAACTGCGTGGTCAAAAAGCAATCCCGCATTCCCTGGACCTTGTCATTCAGCAGACGGTGCGCCTCTGGCGCAAGCATCATCTCGGCTATGATCAGACGAAGTACATTGTGGAGCGGGCTCGGCGGCGGCTGACGCTCGAACCTTCGCACACCCGGAAGCGAACCGTCGCCCGACTGGACCAAAGTGAGGTCGAACGCCTGGTTCAGATTACCTATCGCAACCACAGCAAATACGGATTGATGATCAAGACGTTGTTCCAGAGTGGTGCGAGGGTGAATGAATTCGTGCACATCCACGTCGAGGATCTACTTTTGGACGGAGATCCACCGCAAATTCACATCGTCCACGCCAAACGGGGAGCCGATCGCTACGTGCCGGTCTTGCCGGCGCTGGCGGACGAATTGCGCACCCATCTCCAAGGGCGTCAAGCGGGATTTCTGTTCGAGAGCAACCGGCATACGCGCTATTCGACCCGAACGGTACAGTCGATCGTGACCCGGTGCGCCCGCACCGCTGGCATTAAGAAGCGGGTCTTTCCCCACCTACTCCGGCATTCCATAGCCACGATTCTGCTTGATTCCGGGCTCGTGCCCATTGACCAAGTGCAGAAGTTCTTGGGGCACACGCACTTATCGACCACGCAGATTTATGCAGAGACAAGCTTGCGGGCGCTCGGCGAGAACTACATCCGAGCGCTGGGAGGGAAGTTGAGGCCTGCCAAAGAGTAAGGTTTGATAGGTTTTTCTGCGCTCCGGCCGCCGCTACTTGGCCAAAATTTCGGCCTTCGCTACCTTAAGGCCTGGTTGCAAGCGACAACCGCGGTGCTCCCACTGTCGATTGCGAGGCCCGTCGTCAGGAATACAGCCTGCACCGAACTCGCGGGATCATCTGGCCCAGCGATGATGAAACGCGCATAGACGGTTTTTGCGGGCGCAGTGAACTCAGAGCCGCTGCTCACATTGGATGGGCGAAGTTCGACTGGTGTGTCGAGAGGCTTTCCCCAATGCGCCGCCATCCACTGTAGCTTCACGTCCGGACGCGCTGACGCCTTAGCCTTAAACCCAGCGCGATAACTCCTCCCTGCTTCAACCGGCACGTTGTCAGATAACCAACAATTCATCCTCTTGTCGAAACGCCATTGATCCGGCGCGCCTTTAGTCGTCCAGCGAATTTTGAATCGAGGATTTCGGACTAGGTTACCTGCGGGATTGCTTGCTTGGAGGCGCCAGTCCAGGTGTAAAGTCTGACCCGGATGCAGTACCAGGGGGCCGACAAACAAAGGTTGTGCTCCCGTACGTTCGATAATTGCCCGGTAAGAGCCGGGCGGCAGGTTGTGCAGGCGGAAGGAGCCGCGGTAGTACCTAGGTGTTTCGACCAGGGGCTCACTCAAAGTGCTGTAGTCAGTTCCGGCCAGCATGAGCTTTGCCGGGAGGAACTCCATCCCCGCGACGGGCGGTGCGAATACCGTGGCAACAAGCGAAGCGACTCTCGAGTCCGCCGGCTGTGCGGTGAGGACGAAGAGCGTGTGGAGGACGTCCGCGGTCACTTTGGCGGTTTCCGTCGCGGATTCCAGGGCGATCGGCTCGATCGCGGCCCGGTCATTCGCTTGCACCAGCGGTAGCATTCGTTGCGCCCGCAACCTGCTGAATTGGATGAGGCCGTTCATGCGCCGGACGAGACCCTGCGCAGCTTCTTCATCAGTGTGGCCAAGCAACCGAGGCTTATAGCTGCTCAGGTCAATGCGGGAGGCATGGACCCAGGTTTCCATTTTGACGTGTGTTTCTCCATGGATGTCCAAAGTATGCGGTGGTGAGCCTGAATCCGTGACGAAATGCAAGAGGCTTCCCACCCACCGCGCCGCATTGGAGGGAGACTCGGTTCGCAGGGCCTGGAGGGCGCGAAAGAAGAAAGGACGATATGTTCCCAAAACTCCGGGGACAGCATGGTTGAAGGGCGCGGGCGCTTTCGGGAAGATCAGGTAATCGTTGGGATAGAACTGGGCGAAGACGTGTCCAAAGCTTTCGTCGCGAATCGTCCACTCTTCAGACTCGGATACAAAAGCGTTATACCAATCGGCCATCTGAACGTAATAGCGCAGCTGCCACGTTTCTTCGCCCAGCCGCTGCGGGATGTGGTCCTTCTCAGAGACTACGGTCAAAGCCGCGTCAAGAATCTGGGTGTGCTGCTTCCTGCCCCAGGCATAAAGCCAGGGGCCCGAAGTTACAGCATATAGGGCTAGAACCCAAAGCCCTGTGCGAAGGATGCGGTAAACGTGAGTCATTGCACTCCGGTCAGCTTAAAGACGAATGCGTAAGGCGCCGGGATTTGGCCGGGGCCGATGCGGGGCGTCTCGATACGGAGGTGCCCGCCGTCAAATTGCGTTTTGATCTGGCCGCTCCAGCCGAGCAGCGAGGCGGAAACGCGCCCGGCCGGCTTCGGCTCATTCAAGGTCAGCTCCGGCCCCGGCCATTTCAGGCAAATGGCATAGACGGCGCCACCCTTCGTGGTGTACCGGACGTTATCCCCGTCCGCCACCGCGCGCCAGGGATGCGTGCCGTAAATGGACTCGCCATTAGCCTTCAGCCACCGGCCCATCTGAAGAAGCCTTTCCTGCATGATGTCCGGAATGCGGCCATCGGCTGTGGGGCCCACGTCGAGCAAGAGATTGCCGCCGCGGCTCACGGTTTCTACCAGCAGCGCGATGAGTTGTTCGGGCGTCTTGTAATCCTGCGCATCTTCGTTGCGGTTATACCCGAAGGACGCACCAATGCCCTGACACTCTTCCCATTTGTGCACGCCGGAATAGTCGACGGCCTTCCCATGTGCCTTCCCGTATTCTGAGGTATAGAACCCTCCGTCCTTGCCGCGTGTCTCGCTGCCCCAGCGGTCGTCCACGGCGACGTAGTCTTTCACCGGTGAATCATTGAACAACCAGGCCAGAAACTGCGTACTCTTCCACACGCTGCTCGGTTGTTCCCATTCTCCGTCCGTCCAGAGAATAGCGGGGTGATAACGGTTCACAATATCCTTCATCTGCGGAAGCATTACCTGGTTTACGTAGCGGCTGACGTCGTGGAGGTAGAAAGGGTTGTACCACTCATAAAGCGAGTAATAGAGGCCCATTTTCAAGCCGGCAGCGCGGACGGCGGCGTTGAGCTCCCCCGTCAGATCCTGGTGCGGGCCGATATCAACGCTGTTCCAGTTCCAGCTCTCTGCGCTCGGCCAAAGGCAGAAGCCATCGTGATGCTTAGCATCGAGCACCACGTAGCGCGCCCCCGCGTTCTTGAACGACTGCGCCCATTGATCGGGATCGAAGAGGCGGGCTTTGAAGAGGGGCGCGAAATCCTGGTATTTGAAATTCGCGCCGTAGGTCTTCACGTGAAATTTGAAGGTGGGATTTTTGGGGTCGCGCATGGCGTGCCAGTACCATTCGGAATACTGGCCCTTGGGAGCCCACGCGGGCACGGAAGAGACGCCCCACTGAATGAAAATTCCGAACTTGGCCTGATCATACCACTGCGGAGTGGGCCGCGCGTTGAGGGAATTCCAGTTTGGCTGGTAGTTTTTTGGCTGAGCAAACGAAGCCACACTCATCAGAAGCGCGGTGGCAATGACCGCGATCAGGGTACGTCTTATCAAGGCTCTCAGGCTCCTGGAAATTCGGGTATAACAGCGGGCGGCAACACTTAGGCTTGCGCACAAACAACATGGACAAGGGGTAGCGCAGCGAGCGAAGAATCCCTGCATTTGTTGAGCCTCAGCGAAATACGGGGATTCTTCGCTGCGCTCAGCATGACAGGTTCCAAAATATTTGCTAAAAAAACAAGAAAATGCGCTCTCGCAGCGCAGACCCGCGCTACCAGCTTTTAGAAGTAAAACTTTAAGCCGAGTTGAATCTCCCGAGGATCGTCCGGACTATCTCGAGTGGCGGTAATCCGGCTGAAGGTATTCGGGCTGCTGAAATTCAGCGACCCTGGGAGTGCGAAGTTCGGAGTATTTGTAAGGTTAAAAAAATCACCCCTGAATTCGAAGTACATCCTTTCGGAAATGTGGAATTGTTTTATCAATCCCAAGTCAAAACGATGGAAACCCGGACCGATAACCTGGGTATTTGCGCCCCCCAAGGGCGCGTAGTCAGATTGTCCTACCGTGGTCGCAATGGCTGGGTTCGTGAACGCCGCCGGGTTCAGCCAATGATTGACCGTATGCCCGCCCGTGTAAAGTCCTTGCCCAGGAACAAGCAATGCATTGCATCCCATTGCTGCGACCGTCCCGACGGTACAGCCAACGGTGAAGGGCGGTCCGCTCTCGAGGGTGAGAATCCAGTTTACACTCCATCCGCCCACAAAAGCATTCGCTGCGCTGTTCGAGATCGCGTGCGCTCGACCCTTCCCAAAAGGAAGTTCATATCCGCCGCTGAAATGCAGAGCATTTCGGACATCGTAGTTCGCCAGCCCGTAATCACCCTGGATTCCAAACCCGGGAAGGTAGGGAGCCCTCCAGGTGTGGCCGCCGATCAATTGGTCATACACGTCTGAGCGTACTTTGGACCACGTATAGGCTCCAAGAATATTCAACCCATTGCTGAACCTCCGTTCGAACTTCGCCTGGAGTGAATGATAGTAGCTGCTCCCCTGCATGCTCATATACCCGAACGTGTTTCGCGCGAAGCCTGGGAACGGAACGTAATTTTGTGGATTGACGTTAGGCGGAAGAATCTCGGACGGAAGATTAAGGCCCGGCGTGGCCATCAAATGGCGGCCAAATGATCCGACGTAGGCTACCGATACCGTCTGGTTGGGACTCAGTTCGTATTGAGTCGTAAAGTTCGCTTCTTGGGTGGAAGGGGTAGCGGGATGTAACTCTTGACCTTGCAAGGTAAGGCCGGTTCCTCCGGCTTTAGAAGGGTCAAGCGGAACGCTCGCAAACCCGTTTGTAAGGATTCCGATCGAGTTGTCGGGAGTGATCGGGTGGCCGCTATCGGGTGGATTGAAGTTAAGCCCAAAGTTAAAGGGGTAATTGTTTCCGAGATTACCCCCGTCCCCTTGGTTAAAAATACCCGCGTAATAAATCCCATACGCTCCGCGGATCACCCACTTGGCCGATGGCTGGAACGCGAAACCGAAGCGAGGCGCAAAGTCGGTTTCAGGCGGAGTGCCAAGAGAGCGATTATTGCTGTAAACCAATTGAATCCCATTACTCTGCAAATTGTTTAGAAAGCTCTGTGAAAGAGCTATATTCTTACTGCCTGCTTGAATAAGATATTGCGCGCCGCTGAAAGGCACGCCCGGCACAAGGTTGGCAAGTCGATTGTGCTCGTCGTACGGCAGCGCGTAATATTCCCAACGCAATCCCATATTCAGCGTTAGCCGGTGGGTCACCTTCCAGTCATCCTGGAGATAAGCTGCGTAGTACGGTCGGCGGTAATCCTCCTGCCCCAACGGCGAGATCTGAACGTTACTGGCACCCCCCGCGTTGTCGATCCCATTCGGTACTGTCGTCGGAATTGGAGTCAACAGGAATTGGCTAATACCGCCACTAAATTGAAAAAGGCCGTGCGGGAATGCGGCACTATAGACGCCTACTCTGAGCCGTTGGTATTCAACCCCTGCCTTAATTGTGTGAGATTTATAGATCTTCGTAATGTTTTCCTCGACTTGGTAATCGTCGTTGATTTCGTTGAGGGGCAGATTATTGTGGCCTCCCAATTCGGCGAGACCGCTTATTTTGATCTGCGTAAGACCGCCATTCGGGGGGTGGTCAGGGACGCCCGGTATTCCATACTGCTCGTTGATCCCTCCGGTGTTTGCAAATGGTTGTAAGCGTTCTGTGTGGGTCCGATGGTAGCCCAGACGGAATTCGTTGATCGTAGTAGGAGAGAAAATATGGGTTTCACTCAAGACGGTGCTGACGTTGTGGTTGCTTTGAGTCCCCTCGGCAAACGATTGCCCTCCGGCTGCAAGACCGGGAAGGGGCGTGGGGAGAACAACCGGCTCGCTTGCATAGCTGGTACGCACAAACATCTGGTCATGCGCGCTGAAATTTTGGTCAACTCGAATATCAAACGCGTTCGTACCATCCTGCTTGACGGGATTGCTCACATAATTGTTCAAGAGCCCCGGCTGGTTCGGCTGGGGATAGAGGCCCAGCAGCTTGATCGCGGTGGAACTCAGGCGCCCGGCCGGTATCTGGTTCAGGCACGCCTTTTGGGTGGTGAAGTTCGTCACGCCAGCAACACTCCCGCAGGAGGCGAGGTAGAATGGGTCTGACACGTAGCCGTTGCGCGTCGCCGTCAGGCCCGTGACGGGATCGACGGCGCCGGTTGTGACAGGTCTGGTGGTGGCCGGGTCCATGACTGTCCCTGTGGGGATGGTTCTTCTAAGGATATCGTTAGGTACTGTACCACTTTGGCCGGTAATGAGTTCCGAGAGGTTTGTAAAGCCGCTTGCCTGCTCGTTGGCCGTCGGCACGGTTGACACAAACGGAATACCTTGCCGGATGCGAGTCCCCGAATAATCACCGAAGAAGAAGGTCTTATTCCTTCCGTTGTAAACGTGGGGAATTACAACCGGGCCCCCCAAAGTGGCCCCGAATTGGTTCCGCCTGAATTCTCCCTTGGATTTGTTTCCGGCATTTAGAAAATAGTCTGCGGCATCGAATTTGTCATTTCGAACAAATTCCCACGCGTCACCGTGCAACTGGTTTGTCCCTGATTTGACGCTGGCGTTCAATACTGCCCCGCCCGCGCGCCCAAACTCCGCGTTGAAATTGCTGGTTTGAAGATTGAACTCCTGGATCGCATCTGGCGGGGGCAGAACCGCGAAAGCCGCGCCGTTCAGGAAATCAACCGTGTTGTTGTTATTGTCAAGCCCATCCAAAATGTAGTTATTGAAAAGCACATCGACGCCATTGGAGATGAAACTTCCACTCCCCGTTAATCCGCGAGACTCCTGCGCAATCGTCGTCGTTCCGGGAGCGAGCTGAGCAAGGAACGTGAAGTTGCGCCCGTTGAGCGGGAGATTGTTAATTTCTCGCGCACCTACAACTTCCCCTCGCGAAGAGTTTTGCGTCTGGAGCAGAGGAGCTGCTCCCGTGACCTGCACTTCTTGAGTCACCCGTCCTGGCCTCAACGTGAAGTCTACAACCGCTTGCCGCTGAATGTTCACGGAAATTGGCTGGCGTATTTCCGTTTGAAAGCCCTGAAATTCAGCCTGGACTCTGTAAATACCAACCTTGAGGGGAGTAAAAATGTAAGCCCCTTTAGCATCCGTACGCACCGTAAGCGCGAGAGACGTATTTGTATTAGTAACCGTGATCTTGGCGCGAGGAAACACGGCTCCCGACTCGTCCTTGACGGTCCCAAGGATGGCGCCCGTGTCGATTTGGGCATGGAGTCCAGGCACACTAATCCAGGACGCCGTCACCAGCAAGAGGACATATATAAAAAATCGGTCAAACTTCATCATTCTTCGAATCACTCGGGTTCTGTGGAATGACCGCAGTGCGTTCATCGGATTCTCCTTTTTCACGGCGCTGATTTCCAGAAAGCTCAACCCCCTCTCTGAAGAGCAGCACTGAACGCATGGTATACCATCATATAAATTATCGTGTCAAGCATTTTTTTCTTGGAATAGCAATGATATTGAGTTACGATTACATTTCAATGTAACTAAGATGACATCGGAATGCCATCTGATGAACACGTTACTCCGAGGTTTGTGGCCATGTCACCAAATCAGACGACAAGCCGGGAAGAGGTTTTCGAGGTTTTGTCTCCCAATGCAAGCCTGGTGGAACGAGCCAGACAGCAGCTTGAGTCGTTGATCCTGAATGGCTCGCTGCCGCCCGGCAAGCGCCTTCCGACCGAGCGGAAGTTGGGAGAGATGCTCGGCGTTAGCCGGACGGTAGTCCGGGAAAGCATGCGTCTTCTATCGGCCGCTGGATTGGTGAAGGTGACGACCGGTTCCGGTACCTACGTACAAGGGGTAGGCCCTAGCATCGTTCGCGATTCACTAAATCTCCTTCTTCGGGCGAGCCATCTGACGCCTGAGCAAATCTACGAGGTGCGCAGCGTTCTTGAGATCAATGTGGCGGGATTGGCGGCGCAGCGCGCGGGGGTTGAAGAGATCGCTGCAATGGCAGAGGAAAATTCTGCATTGGTCCCGGACAGCTTGCCAGCGACCGAATATGCCAGGCATGATCTCATGTTTCACATCCGCCTGGCGGAGTCTACTCGTAATCCGCTCTTCTTATCGCTTATTCATTCCCTGTCAACGGTAACTATTCGAACCATGTGGCAAATGTACGCGGCGTCCCACGAAACCTCCAAACGGCAAATCAGGACCGATGAACATTCGGCGATTTTAGAGCGCGTTAAGGTGCACGATGTCGAAGGCGCCCGTCAAGCAATGTCTCAACATATGGTGGGTTCGCTGGAACGTTTGCGGGAGGCGCAGCTTGTTATTGCAGTCGAGCAGGCAGAGAACTCTATAGGATCCTAGCATTTGGAACCTGAAAGATGAGACACCAAGACACAAAGAAAATCAAAGTTGAAAAACGAAAAGACCGAGCCTATAGAAGGTAGCGCGGAGTTGTTTTTTAACTCCGCGGCTTTTGGGGGCTTCCTGGAAAAAACCGCAGAGTTCCCGCAAGCGAAACCCTGCGCAACCCGCTTCTGATTTTTTTGTGCTTTCGTGTCTTCGTGATGATGCTTTTTGCCGAAGCCATTTAGTTTAACGTCGGACCGATAGGAAGTTATGACACACGCGTGGAAATCGCTCCTGATCAATTCCAGTGATAATGTGGCGGTCGCGCTTGACGACATCCCGGCGGGTTCGTCCGTGATGGTACTCGGCTCGGATCAGGCGCCTGTTTCGGTTGTCGAGCCGATTCCCTTTGCTCATAAGATCGCAATCACACGGATTGAGATGGGGAAGCCTATTTACAAGTACGGGTTGCCAATCGCGATGGCCACGGTGGAAATTGCGCGAGGGCAATGGGTCCACGAACATAATGCAAGGTCATATTTCGATGTGAAGAGAACGGAGGCGGCGCCATGAGAGGCATCCTTGGTTACCAAAGGCCTGAAGGTCCTCCGGGCATTCGGGACCTCGTTGCGTGCGTCCATACGGTTGAGTGTTCTTCGTTCGTCGCGGAAAAGATTGCCTCCGTAGATCCAAGGATTCACAATCTGGGATTTCCGGGCTGCTACGCCAATGCCTATGCTTCGAGGCTGATGGTGGCCTTGTCGACCCACCCCAACGTGGGCGCTGTCCTGCTGGTCAGCCTGGGCTGCGAAGAAACCGATGCGAGCGCCATGGTAGATGCGATCCGTCTTACCGGCCGGCCGGCGGAGGTGCTCAGAATCCAGGCAGCAGGGGGAACCGGGCCTTCTATAGATCGGGGCCGGAAGATCGTGCAGCGGCTGCTGGCTGAGCTTGACCAAAACCCCCGGGTTGAAATGGCGATATCCGATCTGACAGTTGGAACGGAGTGCGGAGGCTCTGATGCAACATCGGGAATTGCGGCAAACCCTGCCGTCGGCCACGCCTTTGACATGCTGCACGACTCCGGCGCAACCACAATTATCGAGGAGACCCTAGAAATGGTGGGCTGCGCCGGAATCGTTGCAGGCCGGTCTGCGAATCCGGAGGTGGCTCGCCAATTACA
Organism: Terriglobia bacterium; assembly: GCA_050745285.1. Classification (GTDB taxonomy): domain Bacteria; phylum Acidobacteriota; class Terriglobia; order UBA7540; family UBA7540; genus RH2-MAG17b. The sequence goes on along the minus strand of JBOGJX010000085.1, from coordinate 949 downwards.
CGCTGCCATTGAAAAGGCAGAGGGATTTTCTCTTCGGGCGGGCCACTTTTCGATTGCTCCCGGCAATCATTTCGGCGGCTTGACGACGATTGAGGAGAAGTCAATGGGCGCTTTCGCCAAATGCGGAAGCCGCCCGATCCAGGGCGTCATCAAAGTGGGACAAAAGCCCGTTGGCAAGGGGCTCTACGTCCTGGATTCAGTTCCTGACCCTTCCCCGTTCCTCTTCGGCTACAGCAATCCCAACGATTCGGAGGGAATTCTGGACCTTATTTCCTGTGGCGCACACGTGATTTTGTTTACTACGGGACGCGGAAGTGTGATCGGAAGTGTGATTTCTCCCGTCCTAAAGATTTGCGGCAATCCTAAGACCTGCGCGCGGATGACGGGCGATATTGACGTCGATGCGGGCCGAATCATCACCGGCGAGGCGACGGTGCAGGAGGTTGGGAGAGAAATCTTCACTTCAGTGCTCCAGACCGCCGCTGGCGAAGAAACCAAGTCCGAGCGCCTGGGCCATCGTGAGTACTGTATTCCCTACAAACATCAGGATCTGTGCGTCAACTCGTAAACCCTTTCCGGCACGCCTCCCTTACCAGTTCGGTAGTGTTTGAGTCTGAAAATGATCGGGGGCAGTCCAATAACGAGAGCGTTCCAGAATGAATGCTGGCCTCGGGAACCGTCTGGTGTGGAGAGGATATGATAACCTTGCTGGGCTATGACCCAAGCCAACAACTTCCCCACAATCTATCAATTCCGCGTTGTTCTGCGCGAGCTGAGTCCGCATATCTGGCGTCGCATTCTCATTGAAAGCGATAACACGATCGTGGATCTCCACCGAGCCCTCCAGATCGCTTTCAACTGGACTGACCGCTATCCACGCCGGTTCAAAATCCGTGGTCGGGTCCTCACCCTCACCGAGAGCGCCGCCGAGGATGACGACCCCACAACC
>JBOGJX010000084.1:0-7366 GCA_050745285.1 Terriglobia bacterium | reverse complement strand
GGGCCGGGAGGCAAGCATCCGCCGGGCCACGTCGTAATAGGGTTGAAGGAGAGGACGATTGATGCTGCGCGGCCAGCCGGGCTGCCGGAACACGTCGTCATCAGGGATGATGGCGACGTTAGCGTTGATGAGAGACGTGCCACCCAAGCCGCAGCCCTTTATCACCGCAATATCTTTGAACAGCGGGAAATCAAAGAGGCCGGTTGGGTTCGTGACCGGAGCGCGGAAATGCTCGCTGGCCTTGAGCAAGGTGTCCGGGAACTGCCCCACCGGCCACTCACGGCCGCGCTCAAGGATGCAAACGGACTTCTTCGGATTCAGCGGCGCACTCGCAATCCGGGCGGCAGTGATGGCGCCCCCGTAGCCCGAGCCGGCCACCACCACGTCGTACTTCACCTTGCGCTCATTCCAGTTCTTGGCCAGCATACAATCCTCCCTGGGTCGAGTGGCGAGAGCACACAAGGGAAGCCCGCTTCCCGCTAGCGGCACCCCCCACGGGGGAGTGCGTGCGCGCCCAACTTCAATAAATTGTCTCCTGGAATAGCGGCGCGATTTTGCCGCTGTCATGGCAATCATAGCCTTTCGCAAGGGCCCCGTCCACGGGCAGGAAGGATTGCATCTGTAGCGCAGAGTTTTGCGTTCAACAGTCGGTCATGCCGCTTTGCGACATCCGCAAAGCATGAAAAGGGATCCGGAAGGGCATGGCTTTAGCCATGCCGTGAGTGTCGTCTCCTCACCCCCGTCCCCTCTCCCTTTGGGCCAAAAGAAAAAGACGGGACCGCGAAGCGTGGGTGAGGGCGTTTCCGGCACGGCCTAATCTTGAGAAAACCGGCCGCGCCCTTCCAAGTCGAATTTTTGGAACAGGCTGCCAAAAAAACTCCGCGACCATGTCATTCTGAGGAGCCGAGGGCGGTCCTGAGCGAAGCCGAAGGAAGAATCGCGCGAGTTGTTGCTTAAACGTAAAAGCAGATTCTTCGCGGAGTTTACCCTGAGCGAAGCCGAAGGGCTCAGAATGACAACCAAAAGATTTTTCAGCGTCCTGCTAGAAAATCCCCGAAGACCGCTGCGCCCCGGTATTGCGCGCGGGCGCCCAGGTCCTCTTCAATGCGCAGCAGGCGGTTATATTTTGCCAGGCGTTCGGAGCGCGTGACGGAGCCGATCTTGATCTGCCCGGCGCCCACGGCCACGGCAAGGTCCGCCATGAAATCGTCCTCGGTCTCGCCCGACCTTGCGCTGATTACAGTTCGGTAGCCGTGACACCGCCCATAATCCGTCACGGCCAGCGTTTCGCTAAGCGTTCCAGCCTGATTCATCTTTACCAGGACCGCGTTGCCAATCCCATCCTCAACGCCGCGCTTCAGCCGTTCGAGATTGGTCACGAAGAGATCATCGCCGACAAGTTGGCAGCGGCCGCGCAACCGGTCCGTCAGCGCTTTCCACCCATTCCAATCCTCTTCCGCTAACCCGTCCTCAATCGAGAGGATGGGATAACGTTCGGTCCAGCCTGCCAGCCGGTCCACCAGTTCGCTCGGTTCCAGGTCCACGCCTTCCGCCGCCAGGCGGTAGCGGCCCCGATTCGCAAATTGGCTGGATGCAACGTCCACGGCGATGGCAGCGTCTTTCCCCGGCTCAAACCCCGCGCGCTCGAAGGCCTCAACCATCAACTCAAAGCCAGCCTCGTTCGATTCGAGCCGCGGCGCGTAACCGCCTTCGTCGGCGATACCCGCGGTGTACGCGCCGCGCGCCTTCAGGACGTCCTTCATCGCGCGAAAGATCTCGACAACGTCCCGCAGCGCCTCCGAATAACGCTGGGCGCGTAACGGTATAGCCAGGAAGTCCTGAAAATCAACGTTTCCGCCCCCGTGCAAACCGCCGCTCAGGATGTTGACCATGGGCACCGGTAGCTCTGTTGCGCAACACCCGCCGAGGTAGCGATAAAGAGGCAGACCGGCGGAGGCCGCTGCCGCGCGGGCCACTCCCAACGAAACGCCCAGGAGGGCATTGGCTCCCAAGTGCCGTTTGTTTGCGGTCCCATCAAGCATTAAGAGCTTGTGATCGAGGGCCTCCTGGTTGCGGGCCTCCATTCCGATCACTTCGGGAGCAATCACTTGCTCCACGTGAGCCACGGCTTCGAGCACCCCCCGGCCGAGATACCGCGCGGGATCCCGGTCGCGCAACTCCCACGCCTCTGCTTTGCCCGTGGAAGCTCCGGAGGGAACCATTCCCCGCCCGTGAGATCCGTCATCCAAAAAGACGTCGGCCTCAAGAGTGGGATTGCCACGCGAATCGAGGATCTGCCGGGCGCGAATTCCTGCGATTCGAGACATGGAAGGATTGTAGCAGCGTCCGGAGCTGGAAATTGAAATGAATATGCTAGTCTACCCCTAGGGGATAACTATGGCCACGCTATATGTTGAAAACGTTCCCGATGATTTGTACGAGGCGGTCCGGAGCCGCGCTCGGCATCGCGGGAAGTCCATCGCTGCGGAAGTCCTTTCTCTCCTTGAAGAGAGCATCCCCACAGCACAAGATCTGAAGTCCCGCCGCCAGTTCCTCCGCCAAGCTGAACGCCTGCGATCGAGGAAGACGCGCGGCGCTGGCCCCTTCCCTTCCGCCGAGCAAATGCAGCGTGAGGACCGCGCCCAGTGAACCTCCTCGTCATGGATGCGACCGTCGCCGCGAAGTGGTTCTTGCCGCGCGCCGGCGCCACACAGTTTATGCCGCCACGTTTTTGATGCTACTGGGTTCCGATCCAAGGAACGAAATTTATCTGGGGAGGGTACTTGCATGAGCGTTTCACGAAGGGAGTTGTGCCTGCTTTTGCAGGCGCTGCTGGCCGCGGTTCCCGCCGTCGCCGCCGGAGACGAAACCATTCCCGGCAAAGCGTATCCTTTCCAGGACCTGCCCGTCCGCGGCCACGGGGGAAATCAATCCAGGCCGGTTCTTAATGGAGAGACGCATTCGGGATTCCACATTGAACTGCATGAAACCCAGCTTGCGCCGGGCGCGAGGCCGCATCCGCCCCACCATCACGTGCATGAGGAAATTTTCCTGATTCGTGAAGGCGCGTTGGAAGTGACAATCGCCGGGAAGTCGTCACGCATCGGTCCGGGTTCCGTGGCCTACATTGCATCGAATTTGGAGCACGGGATCCGCAACGTAGGAAGCTCCAACGCGGAGTATTTTGTGATCGCGTTGGGCACAGACCGGGCTTGAAATCTCAAATCTGAAATTTCAAATTTCAAATTTCAAATTTTAATTGCCCTCATGCGGGGGGCGCGAGCGGCCCCCGGACCAGGTGATAGATGGTGATTTCCGGCGGCGCGCCGATGCGCATGGGAAGGCCAATGGTGCCGATGCCGCGGTTCACGTAGAGTTGTCCACGCCCTTTCTGGAACCATCCCGCGACGTAGGGCGTGATCAGACGTGATGGGGAGATATTGACGTTGACGAACTCCAGCGAGACCTGACCGCCGTGCGTGTGCCCGGCAAGGCTCAAATCAATGTCAAGCTCCGCGGCACGGTCAAACGTATTGGGATTGTGGCTGAAAAGGATGTTCACCGCCCCCGGGTTCATGAGGCTGTTAACGCCTTGCAGGTACTCATGCACAAACCCGGCGCCGTGACGGCCAAAGCTCCGGCGCGATTGGTAATCGACCCCAATGAGATTGATGAAATCCGCCCGCTCAAAAACCATGGCGCTCTCCTGGCGGAGAATGCGGAAGCCCCGCAGCGCGAACAGTGCCGTGATGGAGTCTTCTGTATGAGTCCAGATTTCGTGGTTGCCGAGACAGCCCCAAACGCCATAAGGAGCCTTGAGACCGGAGAGTGCCTCCACCACGGCATACTGGGTGCTGGCATCCCAGGTGACGAAATCGCCGGTGAGCGCCACGAGATCGGGTTTTGCGCGGTTAGAAATCTCAACGATCTTGCGAATCTCACGGGCGGTCATGAAGGGTCCGATGTGCAGATCGGAAAGCTGAAGGATGCGGAATCCATCGAAGGCCCGGGGAAGATGCGGAAGCGCGATGCGGGGGTTCGTCACTTTCAGGTTCAATCGTCCGTAAAGAATGCCATAGGCCCCGGCCGCAAAGGGTACTGCGCCGAGAGCGGTGGCTGTCTGGCGGAAGAACTGGCGGCGCGCGGGATTCCGCAGGGCGGGACCCTGAACAACGCTTTTGCGTACGCCTGCGGGGCGGCGTTTTAACCGCTCCCTAAAACGCGACAAAGAAAATAAAGAACTTGTTTTTGATTTCTTTCCGGCTGGGTTAAAGCCCCGTCCTTCCAACGGCCAGACCGCTGCGTCCACAAGGAAACCGGCGCCGCGCACGACCAGGTAAACGATGAAACCCAGAAGCGACCCGAAAAACCACGAAGCAAAAGGCGCACGAAGCAAGGCAGCGCCAAGCGTTAGGCGCGTTGGGCTCGGAATGTGGCGCGTACCCCAAATGCCGTAGTAAAAAAGGAGGATGTAGAGCAACGCACCCACGAAGTCCAAGCAAATCCGCAGCGCCTTAGTGTGGCATAAATGCTGTTTCCAGACGCGAATCTTCCAAAGCCAGAAAACCTGGCTGCCCACAAAGAGCGTAAGAACAGAAATCGCAATAAGGCCAGCCGCGGACACGGGATGATGCAGGTGATGCATACAGCTTAGATTTTCCTCTTTCGCGTAGAGGTGTCAAGCCGCAGAAAGCCTCGCGCCTTCTCAGATCGCGAGGATTACGAGCGCCATTGCCACGGCGGCGGCACGCCGCCGCAGGGTGCTGATACAGTTTGGCACGTGTAGCGACGAGTTTATATCGCCAAATGCCGGAGTAAAGCCGTCTCTACGTCAAACTGTACCGCTACCCGCCGCAGCGCCAATTTGGAAGGTTTGGTCACTTTCACTTATAATCTCAAGGCGGCTCTATGGGGCGCGCTGCAAGCGGGAATCAGAGGATCGGTTTTCTAGCAGGTGTACGGTGAGCAACTTGACGGTAGCCACGGACGCTGAAAAAAACGTTGTTTATACGATTGGGGATATTCTCAACATCCTGCCCCACCGGTATCCCTTTTTGCTGGTGGACCGGATTGTGTCTCTCGATCCCGGTAAGCGTATTGTGGGGCTGAAGAACGTCACCTTCAACGAGCAGTTTTTCCAGGGTCACTTCCCAGGGGCGCCGGTGATGCCGGGAGTGCTAATTATCGAATCCATGGCGCAGGTGGCGGGCGTTTTGATTTACCGCGATCTGCCCGAGAAGGAAAAGAAGCTCATTTATTTCACGGGCATCGAAAACGCCAAGTTCCGCCGGCCTGTGACTCCGGGCGATCAATTGCTGATCGAAATGGAGCTCGTCGGACGCCGCAACACCTTCGGCAAAATGGCCGGCCGCGCCACGGTGGACGGAAAGCTCGCAGCGGAGGCCGTCGTTCTCTTTGCCATCGTGGACCGGAAATGAAAGCCCACCCTACCGCCATTATTGATCCCGGCGCCCACCTGGCCTGCTCGGTCACTGTCGGCCCTTACAGCGTGATTGGAAAGGGCGTTGAGCTCGGCGAGAATTGCGAAGTAATGTCCCACGTGGTGCTCAACGGCCCCACGCGCGCAGGTAAGGCCAACCGCTTTTTCCCCTACGCCTCCATCGGCCTTGACCCCCAGGATATGAAGTACGCGGGTGAAGAGACGCATCTGGAAATTGGCGACGGAAACACGTTCCGCGAGTTCGTTACCGTGCACCGCGGCACCGCCGAGGGCGGCGGAACGACCCGGATTGGCAGCCACTGCCTGTTGATGGCCTACGTTCACGTCGCCCACGATTGCACGCTGGGCGATCACGTCATCATGTCGAACGGCGCGTCGCTCGCGGGGCACATTGAAATCGGCGACCACGCGAATGTGGGCCCGTTCTGCGGCGTCCATCAATTCACCCGCATCGGCGCCTACAGCTTTCTCGGCGCGTTTACTGTGGTCAACAAGGATATTCTTCCCTACTCAAAAAGTAGCTCTCCACGTCCGGTGGAGGTGCTCGGCGCGAACAAGATCGGCCTCAAGCGGCGCGGGCTCACCGTGGAGGACATCGCCGAGCTTGACAAGGCCTTCCGCCTGCTCTGCCGGTCCAAGCTGAACACCACCCAGGCGCTTGAGGCGATGGAAGCGCGCGGATTTAAATCCCCGCACGTCCGCGCGCTCATGGACTTTGTCCGTTCTTCGGAGCGCGGCGTGGCGAAGTGAACAGAATTGATCCATTGAGTGATTTAGCTGGTAGCCACGGTCAATTCGTCTTGTGAATTGACCGTGGGTTTGTAATAGGGAAAAAGCCCACGGTCAGGAAAGCACTGACCGTGGCTACCCCCTCCATTTGCTAAATCTCCCAATGTCCCTCTGAAAAAATGAACCCGTCCCGTTACGCCATCATCGCCGGCAACGGCCGTTTTCCCTTTCTGGTTCTCGATGCCGCACGGGAACAAGGGATCGATCCCGTCGTCTTCGCCATCAAAGAGGAAGCCTCGGCGGAGCTTTCCCGAAAATCCTCTTCCATCCATTGGCTGAGCTTGGGCGAGGTAGCCAAGCTCATGGAGCTCCTCGCCGCGGAACGGATCGGAAAAATCATACTTGCGGGGCAGGTGAAGCACGCGCAGCTTTATAGCTCGATCAAGCCCGATGCCGTGATGACCGGCGCGCTTACGGGCCTTGCGCGCAATAACACGGATGCTTTGATCGGCGTTTTTGTCCGCATGCTGGAAGGACTTGGCATGGAGGTAGTGGATTCCACGCTGTTCCTGAAACCTCTCCTGGCTAAGCCGGGCATCATGACTCTGTGCCATCCGGACGCCGCCGGCATGGCAGATGTGGATTACGGGCGCGAGGTGGCAAAACAAATCGCGGGCTTCGACATTGGCCAGACGGTGGTTGTGGCGGATCGCGCCTGCGTGGCCGTGGAAGCTATGGAAGGGACCGACGCGACGATCGAGCGCGCCGCCAGTCTGAGCAATGGCAGGCGGTTGGTGGTGGTGAAAGTCAGCAAGCCAAGCCAGGACATGCGGTTTGACGTGCCCGTGGTGGGTGTAAAAACCATCGAAGTGATGGCGCGATCCAACGCCCGGGTGCTCGCCATCGACGCGGGCGCCACCCTGCTCTTTGAGCGCGACCAGCTCCTCCAGAGAGCCGCCGAAGCCGGCATCGCCGTCATCGGCATGAGTGACTAGTCGAGCTCGCACAGCCTCACGCAAAGGCGCAAAAGGGCGTAGCGCAGACCCGCGTTGTGTGCAGGTCTGCGGCTTTTCGTTCGGATTCCGTCGACCAGCCGCGGACCTGTAAAGGCGTAGGTCCGCGCTACGTGCCCTGAAAATTTCGGTCAAGAGGGCGGAAGGGCACGGTTTTAACCGT
>JBOGJX010000083.1:0-3702 GCA_050745285.1 Terriglobia bacterium | reverse complement strand
GGAATGGTCGGAACACGTCGGGATAAACCGTGAGGAACCAAATTGGGAATGCGAACGCATTGGACCGGGAATACGAAATGGTTCAGAACTGCCGGGAAGGTGCGCGAAATGAGCCGCAGACCGCCCGATGCCTACCGCAGCTTCGCCTCAGACCCACAAGACATGTTCCGCGGCTCTGCCGCTCGCTGTGCGGAATGGCTGTGCCATTCCGGGCAAAACACGGGTTTTGATGTGCACGCTTGGCGCGAAGGCTCAGACTTCGCGCCAAGCGTGCACAAGGTTCGTAGGGGCGCTGCTTGCAGCGCCCCTACGAACCAGCAAGCGACAGAGCCGCGGAAGCAATCACAAAGAGTTGAATTGTCCGCATCATGCTTCGCAACTCTAAGATTCTACCGCGCTCCCCAGTTGAAGCGGACACCCAAACGCGCGAGCATGGGCGGGCCCAGTTGCACGTAAGGGACGCGGGCCACTTGATAGCGCTGGCCGGTGAGATTTTCTATGGCCCCGTAAATCTCAACCTCGCGGCCAAGCGCGTGGGATGCGAACAGATCGAGCGTGAAGGCGGCCGGCAAGGGGTATTGATTGAGGTCATCGTCGTATTGAATACCCGTGTAATGCCCTTGCAGGGCAAGCGTTCCGAGCTTCGCTTGCGCGTAGCGCGCCTGAAAGGTAAAAGCCTGGCGTGGAACCTGAGGGACATCGAGACCTTGCAGGGCAGTATTGGCGGGGAAACTTAAGACCGTGGCGTCGGCGAACTGGTATCCGCCGGAAAGGACAAAGCTCCCCCGGACGCGCTCCTCGGCTTCAACCTCAACGCCGCGCGAGCGGGTGCTCCCCAGATTTTGACGCTGTCGCGTGATGAGCGAAGGGGTGGCGTTCAGGGTCACGTTGGCAATGGGCTGGTTGATCTGGTTCCAAAAGAATGACGCATGAACGCGCAGCCGGCCACCCGCCGGAGCAAACGCCGCGCCCGCTTCGGCGCCGTTCAGCCGCTCGGCTCCCAAGGCGCTGTTAGCAAGGGTGAGCACATTCCCCACGCGAAAGGGCCGGTAAAGCTCGTTGAGCGTGGGCGCGCGGAAGGCCCGGAACGCTGAGCCGTAAAGCGAAACGGAAGAGGTGACCTGGCGCAGCAGTGAAATCCGGGGGCTGAAAGCCGTCTGTGACCGCGGCGTGAAGTTCGTCACCGTCACCGGGCCGGGCGCAGCCAGGGGCCGGTTGGTGGAAAGGGCGTCAAAGTTGCGCCAGTGGTCAAACCGGCCGCTGGCGGTAAGGATCCAGCGCGGCGTGAGGCGGAGGATATCCTCCGCGTAGAGTCCCTGCGCGCCTTGCCTTCCGCCTGCGCCGGTGGCCGATTTCTGTTCCCCGCCCGAGTAGTGCAATTCGTTGCTGGAGCCGCGCACCTCCTCGCCTTCGACGCCTGCCACCCAGGTTTGCCGCGTTCCCCACGTGCGCGCCCATTTAACCGAGAAGCCCGCTTCCTGCGCCGGCACCCTTTGCACATCCACGAGCGCTTCGCTCTCATGAGAAGGCGAAATGGCGGAGAAGTTCTGGTTGAAGAGCTGCGCTTCCCCGTAGCCGCGCAGACTAAATGCGCCCGCCACGGGCGATTGCCAATCAAGCCCCGCGGTGAGGCTCCGCAGGTGGGTGCGATTCGTTTGCAGCGGCGTGCCGTTCTTGCGAGCCTCGCCAAAAACGGCGCCGCTCAGGAACGCCCGGACGTTATTCGAGAGTTGGCGGTCGAGGGTCAGCGTGGCATCGGTGTGGTTCGACCCCGCTGCGGTATCCACGGCGCCGCGCTGGTCCGAGGGAACCAGAACGTAGCCATCGGTATTGAACGCCTCGGCGCTCAATTGCGCTCCCCATTGTCCCCACTGCGTGTTGGCCCAAAGGGAGGCATCCGGGGTGTTCTTGTTTCCATAAGACGCATCAAGCGAAACTTCAGAGCGCGGCGCCTGGCGTGTGAGGATGTTAATCACTCCACCCATCGCGTCGTCGCCATAGAGGTCGGAGGCGCCACCCTCCGCCACCTCCACGCGTCCAACCGCGACGCGCGGCACACGATCCCAATAAACCCACCCACCGAATGGGTCGTTGATCGGAATGCCATTTTCAAGTACGAGAGCGCGGCTCGCCCCGCTCGCCCCGACACCCCGCAATGAAACACCCTGCGTCGTGGGATTCGCCACGCGGCTGTCCGAGCGACGAAAGAGCGAGAAGCCGGGAATCTGCCGGAGGATGCCATCCAGCGTCAAGGCTGCCGTGGCCGCGATCTGCGGTGAAGAAAGCACAGCCACGCTTCCGGCGGTTTCGCTTACAGGAGTCTTGACGCGATTTGCTGTGACCGTGACTTGCTGGGACACGCTCGCGACCGTAAGCACGATCACCAATTCTCCGGGACCTTGGCCTCCGCCGCTCCATGAACGCGTAACCGCAGCGAAGCCGGCCGCTTCCACCGAGACTTTGCCGCGTGCTGCGGGCACGCCGCGAAATACAAAGCGGCCAGCGGCATCCGTTGTGGCAGACGCGGCGAAATTTGCGCTTGTGATCGAAACACGGGCGCCGGCAATCGCGTTTCCGTTGCCGTCGCGGACCACGCCTTGGATATTATTGCCTGATTTCGGGGCTTGGGCGGCGCAGGTAAGCGCGCACGCAAAGCAGAAGAGAAACGCTCCCAACGTCCAAAGCGGACGTGAGCGTGCGCGAATGTAACGGTTATAGTTCACGTCAAACATGATATGGGAATTCGGGCCGCGCATATATGGTGTTTTTAAACCAGCCCCCGGCCCCTCTTGATCGCTGAGCGCCGTCATTTCCGCGCATGTGGGAATCCACAGGCCAGCCCAAGCCACCGGTAACGACGCTGTGGGGCCGCCGAAAGCTATTTGCAGATTTCGCAACCTGGGCATGGCCGCCGCGCCGCTTCATCTATGCTCACCGCCAGAATTCCACCATTTGCCATTACACTCACCTCTAACCACCTTCTGCTCATTGATCTCCATGATGCTCCAGGCTTTTGCAAGTACAAACGCCATCCGATAGAATGAATGCGGGCCGCTGGCTTTGAAGGGCTTATGGCACGATGGGTTTATGGGCGCATTCGATGGCTGTCCGCGCCACTGCGGAAGCGGTCAAACTGGGGAGCGCGGTTGAGGTGCGATACCAAAACGGACACCAACCAAAAACCTTCCCGCTGATGACAGTTCCCTTGAATCCGTAAAAGCAATTGTAAATGAGAAAGTTAGTTGAGCCGCGCGAAAGTGGCGGAATTGGCAGACGCGCCAGACTTAGGATCTGGTCCCGCAAGGGGTGGGGGTTCGAGTCCCCCCTTTCGCACCAAAAGCTGTGGACAAATTAGACCCTGCCGTGATTCAGGGGCGCACGGCGCGAATCGCGCTGGAACTCCGCCGAAAATCGCAGATGATCCAGGGCCTGCTTCGTCAGTTTTCGATGATCGTCAGTACCTGATCGATGGCGGGATTCTCAATGACCTGGCTTTTGCCACCGAGCCACTGCACTTCAACCTTCTCCACGCGATCGGTAAGCCCCAGACCAAACCACGCTTCGGGAGCGGACTGTGAAAGGTAAGAGCCCGACGTACCATATTCGCGAAGCTGACGCTTGCCGCCGGCATCAAGATAGACCTTCGCGCCGTAGCCGGAGCGATTCGTCCTTCTTCCCTCCAGGTGAACCGCAAGCCAGTGG
>JBOGJX010000082.1:0-8865 GCA_050745285.1 Terriglobia bacterium | reverse complement strand
ACGAAAGGGGGAACCGAAGGAACCGCCGTTTTCGGCGGGGTTAAAACCCCGCCCTTCCGCGAGTGCCAATCGTTTCATGAATAATCCGGGCTAGGTGGTGCAGGCTACCACGGCGACCACCCCAATGCTGAGCGCCACACTCAGTTGATGACCGGACAAGTTCCGAATACGCCGCTGACCCGCAGAGTTCTGCACAGCTTCAACGCCAGAGAAGGGGCGTTAAAACGGAATGTCGTCGTCGGTCATTTCGGGCGTGGAGGAAGCAGCCGCACCCGCGCCCGGATCGGCGGACCGATCCGTGGGTAACTCGGCGGAAACATCGGCATAAGCGGGCGCGGAGCTGGATGCCATGTCCGCCGCCGGCGTCACGGTCCGGCCCGAACCTGACGGGGAATCGGACTTCGACCCCAGCATCTTCATCTCGCGGGCTATAATCTCATACGATGTCCGCTTGTTGCCACTCTGGTCTTCCCATTGGCGGCTGCGAATGCTGCCCTCGATAAAGACCTGCTTCCCCTTCGTCAAGTATTCACCGCAGATTTCCGCAAGCTTGTTCCAGGCCACAATGTTGTGCCATTCGGTGTGCTTCTGTTGCTCGCCGGAACGGTCTTTGAACACCTCATCGGTGGCCACGCTAAACTTGGCCACAGCCGCGCCGTTGTTGGTGTACTTCACCTCGGGGTCTTTGCCCAACCGGCCAATCAGGAAAACTTTATTAATGGATGACATGACGCGCCCTGCTCCCCTCTGGAAGTTAGAATCCGGTTTGCCCGCTTAAGGGGTTGCCGGAAACTCCTTTTGGTTGTCATTCTGAGCGAAGATTCCATGGGTCTTTGTCCCACAACTTAGCATGAAAATGGCTTCGCAATTCCCCCCTTGATCAGGAGGGGTCCAGGGGAGGTCGAGACATATTATTTGGTCCACCACCCCAACCCTTCCTAATCTAGGAGGGGAATTCTGGCTATTTTCATGACAGATCTCATGCGCTTTCGGCGCACCACCTGGGATGAAATGGCATAGGGGCGCCGCTTGCTGCGCCCGAGGGCACGCCATGGCGTGCCCTTACAAAGTATGCGCGCAACTCGCGCATTTTCAATAAGTGTCCGATTATTTTCATGACAGCGAATTGCAAATCAAAAGGCAGCCCGATCATCGCCGCGCCCGGGCTTGCAGACGCAGCTTTCGCAGGCGCTCCTGAGCCAAGTCCGCTTCATGGCTATTGGGGTACATCCGAAGCAGCAGCGAAAGCTCATGCTCGCCTGCCGTCCGCTGGCCCAGCGCCAGCAGCGCGTAGGCCTTTTTGAGATGCGCCGCGGCCGCCTTGTTGCCATGGGGATATAGCTTGATGCACCGGTCATACTCGCGGATAGCACTCTTATAGTCCTTCTGAGCGTAATACGAGTCACCAACGTAGAACTGGGCGTTCGAGGCAAGATCTGTGTCGCCATAATCCTGCAAGTATTGCTGGAAGCCCTGCACGGCGAGCTGATACTGCCCTTGTGTATAGTCCGCGTAAGCCGATTTGTAGAGCGTCTGGGGGTCCGGCACAGGAGGCAATGCCGGGGCCGCAGTCTGAGCCCCTGCCTGTGCCCCTAGCTGTGCCCCTGGTTGTGATTGTCCGGGAGCATCTGCCGCGCTCTCCGTTGCCCCTGCCGCCCCAGGCGTGGCGGGCGCGTTGAGTGTCTGCATGATCTTCTGCGTCTGTGCCAGTTGGTCGCTCAGCTTGGAAAGCTGGCCCTTTGTCTCATCCAGGCTAGCCGAAAGCTGCTGAATTTGCCCCGTCATGGCGTCAAACCGATTGCTGGTCGCCGCCAGGTTTTGCTGCTCGACGTTCTGCATTTTGGTGATGACCGCCTTCATTGAATCCACGTTGTCGCTCGTTTGCTGTACGAGGGTTTTGAGCACGGCCGTCTGCGTGTCTACCGTGCGCTGCAGGATCTGGACTGCCTGCTGGAGGCTATCCAGTTGGGTCATCATCTGGATGGTCTCTTTGCTGACACTGAATCCAGGTTGCGCGATAAAAAGCAGGAATGCGACCGGGAGCAAGACCGGAATGGCGTATTTTTTCACAGCGGAATGAACCTCACTCACAAGATGCGCTTCACTTCAGAGTCTACTCTTGCAAACTGGGTTGGGTCAACTTCGGTGAAGATGGATGAAGATGGGGCGGGGGGGGGCAGTTTACCGTAGCGCCGGTCTGCGACGGCCGATCCTTAGCATATTCCTATACACCTACGGCGCTCACACGGCGCCGCTACAACAAACCGGCTGAAGAGCGGGAATCCCCTCTCAACAGCAAAAGCCGCGAATTCGACCTCCGGTCCGGCGTCCTTACATACACTAAACCCTTATAGAGCTCAGCGTTTAGCGGCTGGCCGAAGGCACAAATCGCGGCATGACGAGTGGCCGGAAGCCCGAAGGCCTCCGGCCACCTGCCTGAGTTAAGCTACTTTGATTCAGAGCCAAACACCAAGTGAGCGCGGCGATTTTGCTGCCAGCAAGCCTCGGTATGGTCGGTGCAAAACGGACGATCCTTCCCGTAAGAAAGGGTCGTGATGTTGTCTGCCGAAACACCGAGATTCACCAGGAAGCTCTTCGCAGCGTTGGCGCGACGGTCGCCCAAGCCGAGGTTGTACTCTTCGCTGCCCCGCTCGTCGCAATGCCCCTCAATCGTAAACTTGATATCAGGGTGCTGCTTGAGGAAGTCAGCGTCCGCGGTTAGCGCCGTAGAAGCATCCGGACGGATGGTTGACTTGTTAAAGTCAAAGTACGCGTCCTTGATGCTCTGGTTAAAGAGATCCGACTCCGACACCTGCTGTGGTGCGGGTGGAGGTGGCGGCGGTGGTGGTGGTGGCGTAGTGACGGTCACCCGAGCGGTGGCCGTTTCCGTGCCGCCCGGACCGGTCGCCGTGATGGTGTAAGTCGTCGACTCATCAGGCGTTACTGTTGTCGATCCTTGAGCCTGGACCGATCCCACGCCGGGCTGAACGTCCATAGTGGTTCCATTCGTTGAGGTCCAGCTCAGGGTTGAGGACTGGCCCTTCTCTATCGTGCTAGGCTCCGCGGATAAGGTGACCGTGGGCGCTGCCGCTTTGGGCGGCGGGGCCGGTGGTGGAGGCGCGGCAATCTTTTTCTTATGGCATGCGCCTGCCAGCAAAATCACTCCTAGCAAACCGACTAAAACAGCAAGAACTCTTTTCTTATTTGCCATTATTTCTCCTCCTAAGTCGGTAATAAAATACCGGATGTCGCGGGTGATGTCATTGGTTGTTTTGCGGCCGAACACCTTCATCGGGCTGGAAAAACACCATTCCTTGACTTGCCCGCGAAGGAAAAATAGTAGTTAAGGATAGTAATAGTAACATGAAAATAGAACAAAACAAACTCTTTTTCAGCTTTCAAGCCGAGGCCTCTCGCGCCGCCTTTTAGCCGAATTCCCCAGTGCTCGGGGTTTACTCATACAGCGCGCACCTTAGTTCGACCAGCTCGGATCCCAATTCTCCCCCTTGGTGGTAATCTGCCGCTGATCCGTTCCGTCGGCCAGCATTTCCCAGATTTCCTTCTTGCCGGTGCGATCCGATTGAAAGACGATGTGGCGTCCATCGGGCGCCCACCAAGGGCGGTCATTGCTTCGCGCGTTGTGGGTCAACTGGGTAATTTGGCCCGTGGCGATGTTAATCAGGTAGATATCATAGGTTCCAGTTTCCACCACAGCCCAGGTGAAGGCTACGAACATTCCGTTGGGCGACCATGTGGGGGCGTCAGCATCGCCGCCCGAGGTCAAGAGGCGGCGCAGATTCGTGCCGTCGGCATTCATCATGTAAATCTGCGGCGAGCCGCTGCGGTTGGAAACGAAAGCGAGTTCGTTGCCTGTCTTGGGGTTCCAAACGGGTGCAATGTTGATGCTCTGGCTGAAGGTCAGCCGCTGCAGGCCTGATCCATTGGCATCACAAACATAGATCTCCGGCGTGCCGCTCATGCTCGAGCAGAACGCCATTCTCTTTCCGTCCGGCGACCAGGCCGGCGTTGTGTTCAGGCCGTGATAATGCGGGAAAGGAAGCAGGTGGTGAGTCAAAAACGAATAGAGGGCAATCTGGGGAGTGCCGCTCGCATAACTGGTGAAGGCCAGCTTGGTGTCATCCGGCGCCCAACGGGGCGTCATGCAAAATGAGCCGTAGCTCGTGATCGGATGCTGGTTGAAGCCATCGTAATCCATCGCCCATATTTCCGCGTGGCCGGTGCGGCTGCTGACAAAGGAAATCTGGCTCAGGTTGATGCCCGGAATACCACCGCCGAGAGTTTGAATGATTTCGTTGGCGAAGCGATGCGCCGTATCGCGCGTCGAAACCTGGTTCAAAGTGGCGATATAACGCTTGCCGATGACCTGAGGGTTGGCGGGGTTCTTCACGTCGTAGAGATAGGCGGTCACGACCAGGTTCCCGTTGATGTCCGCCGTGTTCCCGAAAGCTAAAAACTGCGCGGAGAGAGGAGGGTTGACCCACTGATCGAACGCCACGCCGCCGGGGTCCGAGGGCGCCTTCACCGGGTAGAAGCTCCGGCTAATCATCTGGAAAATCCCGGCGTTGCTGAGGTCGTTCCACAATACCTGATTAAACTCGCTGGTAAGCTTGCTCAGGTTTGGGTCGGCAGACTGTGCGGGGAAATTGGCAACCGCGATGCGGATCATGGGATTGCCCCGGTTGATGCCGGTTTCAATCTGCCCTGTTTGCGCCATGGCGGGGGAGCGAAGCGTAAGCGCCACGGGGACGAGAATTAAAATTGCGAGAAGTAAAATTAGATCGCGTCTCATAAGTTTCATAGGTCTCACTGTCTTGGAAAATGGAAATTCGAAGCCTTAAAATCCGGATCTGAAATTCGGAAATCTGGAATCTGAAATCTGAAAATCCTACCGGCAATACCTATTCCGCCTCCTGGTCAAGGGCGGCGCAGGGGAAGCAGTGCTTCCCGTCAGCAGCGCCCCCTACGGCCTCTTCCCTATTCTCTGCTCCGGCTTTGCGCCGCTGATTGCTTCTTCCCTTCACCGGTGAAAATCAAAATAGAAATCCACATGCACGCTGCTTGCATTATATCCGGGCGGAAGCGCCGCGAGCGGGCTCGAAGCCAGCACGGCGCGCTCGGCTGAGCGATCCACCTCCGGAACGCCGCTCGATTGCGTGATCTTAACGTTCCTGATCGTTCCATCGCGTAGGATATCAAATTCGATATACACACGGCGAGCGGACATAATCTGCGGATTGATGATGGAGAGCAGCCAGTTGCTGCTGATGCGGTTCCTCACCGCCTCCACGTACCAGCCGTACAGGCTCCCGAACGGACTGTTGGTGCCGATCACCCCGGTACCGTTAGCGGTGACGATCTTCTGGCCGTAATTGATCTGCGGCGCCCCTCCTGCCCCTGTGGGCACGGCGTTCGCCGGCGGCGCCATCTGCTCCTTCTGAATGCGTTTGTTGACGAGCAATTGGCGCTCACGCTGCAGCACGACAGGCGGTTTTTCCTTCGTGCGCACCGGCGGCAAAGGTTTCTCGAGGTTTTTGAATTTGGGAATTTGCACCGCGTCGGGCGGTGGCGGCGTGAGCGGCTGCGGCGGGGCCTGGTAAAGACCGGGGTTTTCCACGTGAACGCGGTTCGGAGTCTCAAGCATGGGACGAGGCAGCGGAACACCCGGCAGGGTGGGGACCGTATTCACGTGGATTGCGCTCCCTTTCTGAAAGCGGGTGCCCCATCCGGGTCCGTGGTGGAAGCCAAGCGCCATCCACACAACGCCAACGACCACAAGCCCCACATGCAACAACACGGAGGCCACCAGCGAGCCGCGAAGGCTGTCTCGCCGTCTGAAGGCCAGTGGAAAGCTTGCTGATGACATGGTCTTATGGCCGCAAGCGGGCCTATTGCGCCCCGCGTTTGGTGCGGATAGGCTGCGTCACGACGCTCACGTTGGTGATCTGGGCCTGCTTCAACACATCCATCACCTCCGCGAAGGTTCCGAAAGGAACGGCTTGGTCCGCGCGGATGTAAACAGGAGAGTTCGTATCTCCGTTCAGCTTCTGGTCAATAATCGAGCCCAGTTGGTGGATGTTCACCGGGTTGTTCCCCACGTAGACGGTCTGCTGCTTGTCAATGGTCACCACCACCTTCTCGCTCTTCACGATCTTGACGGTGTGCGTCTTCGGAAGGCTTACCTCGATGCCGGATTGCAGGATGGGCGCCGTCAGCATGAAAATGACCAGCAGCACCAGCATTACGTCTACGAAGGGCGTAATGTTGATGTCCGAAAGCGAAGTCTGTGTTGTCCCTTTGTTGGATGTGAAGGCCATTTTCCGGCTCCTACGATAGAAACAGGGAATAGGGCATATTTAGGATAGGAAGTTGGGAATAGGGAGTAGACAATCGACGTCTCTAATTTCCGATTTCTAATCTCCAGTCTCCCATCTCTACAATTTCCAATCTTCAATCCTTGCCGCAAGGGCAGTTATTCTTCTCGCTGACCGCTGATAGCTGATCGCTTCCTCTACGTAAAATACCGCTCCGTCATATTCAGAAACTCGAGGGCAAATTCATCCAGCATGCCGCCAAATTCTTTGATGCGCTGGAGGTAATGGTTGTAGGCAATCACGGCAGGGATGGCCGCGAACAGGCCGCCCGCCGTGGTGACGAGCGCTTCGGCGATGCCGGGCGCCACGCTCTGCAGCGACGCTCCGCTGGCCAGGCCGAGACCGTTAAAGGCGTCGATAATGCCCCAGACGGTTCCGAAGAGCCCGATGAACGGGCAAACGTTGCCGGTGGTGGCCAGCCAGCTCAACCAGTGCTCCATGCGCGAAAGCTCCTCCGAGGAAGAGATCTGCAGCGCCCTCCCTACCGATTCGAGGCTGCGAATATGGGGCTTGCCAGGGTTCTCCGTGACGACCGCCTGGCTTTCGATTTCACGGTACCCGCCCAGAAACACGCTGGGCAGCAGCCCGGACTTCATATTCTCCGCCGAGACGCGGATTTCCGAAAGCTTCTTGCTCTGGCGGAAAATCCTGATGAAATCCTGGGATTGCCGGTGCGCGTGTTTGAACGCGCCATATTTCTTGAAGATGATGGCCCAGGAAAAAACCGAGAAGAAGAGAAGGATAAGGAGAACAACTCGCGCGACGGGGCCAGTCGTCGCCAGGAGATGCCCCATTTCACCCTGGAAAAGAATAAGAGAGGCGACTGCCAACGAACCTCCTTTTTAAGCGTAAATCGAGATCGGCGCACACAAGTCGAACCTAACATAAGCGTTAATTGCCGTCAATGAAATGGACCGCCCGGTAACGGGCGCAGGTTGTAGCGCAGGGTTTTGCTTTTGAAACTCCGCGGCTTTGGCAATTTCCAATTTCAAATCTCAGATGTGTGATCTTGTATCAGCCCGTCGCCTGGCTGCACACAAAGGCCCTATTGCATTCCCATAGGAGATATGCCATTCTCCCTATGGCTTCCCCATAGGAGTGTTATGAACGGCAAAGCAGACGTTTGGCAAGGAACCCTCGCGCTGATGGCGCTGAAGACTCTCGAAGCCATGGGGGCCCTGCACGGATACGGCATCGCCCGGCGCATCGAGCAGACCAGCGGCAATCGCCTGGCCGTCAA
Source organism: Terriglobia bacterium (assembly GCA_050745285.1). Taxonomy (GTDB): domain Bacteria; phylum Acidobacteriota; class Terriglobia; order UBA7540; family UBA7540; genus RH2-MAG17b. Next base: position 1,233 of record JBOGJX010000082.1, on the reverse strand, counting down.
TTACGGAACTCTCTATCCTGCTCTTCTAAAGCTCGAGCAGGAGGGTTACATCGCCTCAGCCTGGGGCGTGTCGGACAACAATCGCAAGGCCAAGTATTACCGCCTCACTCGCGCGGGCCGGAAGAAGCTGGAAAAGGAAGCCCAGGACTGGGAACAAGCCACCGCCATCCTGGCGCGGTTCTTGTCCCCCGCCGAGCGGACGTAACTCGGGGCTCGGGGTTGGGGGGGAAGGATTTGTAGCGCAGAGTTTTGTATTTAAAACTCTGCGGCTTTTGCCTGGATTACAAGCCGCGTACCTCAAAAACGGAGGTCCGCGCTACCAGATGCAGCGGCGGCCGGTGCCGGTCGCCCCTACCGGAATTAGAGGAGCAGTCATGAGGCGGCTACGAGCATGGTTTTTGCGCCTGGGAGGTTTATTCAACAAATCTAGGCGGGACCGCGACTTTGCGGCAGAGGTTGAGAGTCACCTCCAGATGCACATCGAGGATAATCTCCGCGCGGGCATGACGCCGGAAGAAGCGCGCCGCCAGGCGCTCATCAAGCTCGGCGGCATCGAGCAGACAAAGGAAAATTACCGCGACCGCCTCACCATTCCGCTCCTCGAAACCCTGATCCAGGACCTCCGCTACGCCTTGCGCCAACTGCGCCGCAATCCCGGCCTGACTGCCGTGGTGGTTTTATCGCTGGCATTGGGTATTGGAGCCAACACGGCAATCTTCAGTTTGATGGACGCCGTGATGATCAAAATGCTGCCGGTGAAAAATCCCGGGCAGCTCCTGCTGCTGAGCTGGACGGCGCCAAAATCGCCCGTTCCCGGCAACGTGGTGAATTCCATCACTGGAAATATGTGGACGCCCAAGACAGGAGGCATAGCAAGCACATCATTTTCCTACCCTGCCTTTGAGCAGTTTCAAGCTCACAATAAGGTTTTCTCAAGTGTAATTGGATTTGCCGACACCGACAAGGTGAATGTCAACGTCGATGGCCAAGCGAGCTTTGCCTCCGGCGAACTGGTGACGGGCAATTATTTTTCCGGGTTGGGAGTCTCGCTGGTGGCAGGCCGGGCGATCACAGAACGAGATGACAAAATCGGAGCGCCGCCCGTTGCCGTGATCAGCTACGGCTATTGGGAGAGGGGGTTCGGGCGCAGCCGTTCAGTCATCGGGAAAGCAGTCTCTATAGATCGCGTTCCCTTTACGATCGTGGGCGTGGCGCCGCCTGAGTTCTTCGGGG
>JBOGJX010000081.1:0-2777 GCA_050745285.1 Terriglobia bacterium | reverse complement strand
AGCGTACAGCGGTCCGGTGTCGGCCAGAACTGGGGTTGTCATCGAGCCGCCAAGTAGCGGTCATGCGCCTGGCTCACATCACGACGGCCACTGCCGCGCCGCGCTGGGGTGATGCGCAGGGGTCCTGGCGCTCGCAAATAGCCGCGTTCGGTGAGATACACCCGCAGAGCAGTCTGCACGACGGCTGTTAACGCTGGCGGCGCCTCTTGCGCCTGGACATAGCGATCGACAGCCTCAGCGAGGTCATCGGGGATGGTGATCGTGGCCCGCTTCATAGCCGTAGTATAGCACCAATCGGTGAAGTTGGTGCGAATCGTCGGGAGTCGGTTACAAAATCTGATTCGCCGAACTGAAGCCGTCGCGGACCAGGTTGGAACATTTCCGAGGTAGCACATGAACATCGAATGTCCGACATGCAGATCGACGGAAGTCATGAAACTCTCGCTCATCCACGCCGAAGGTTTCTCGGATCTGAAGGCGCGTTCGCGTGGATGGGGCCTTCTTATGGGAAGCGGCGGGGCGGACCTGGGCTTTGGGAAGTTCAGAACCACCGGCAAGATTCAAACCCGGCTATCGCAAAAGGTTTCACCTCCGCGCAAATGGTCCTACTGGAAGATCATCTTCGGCGGCCTGATTGGGCTTCTCGTGCTCGAATTCGTCCTCGGTTACGTTGACACTTTCCTTCCAGCCGGAGGGAATTTCAACCACCAACTCGCGTGGTTCGGTTACACCTGGCTTGGTGCTGTCGCATTCGTTCTCTGCGTTACTTTCCGGCATAACATCTGGACGGTTCCGCAGCTCTGCCGCCGCTGGGATCGTTCCTTCATGTGCCGCTGCTGTGGGAACATTGTTCCACAAGCTGAGCAGGCAGATTGCGCGCCGAATGTTCAAACCCCTGCACCAGCCGCGCTGCGTGAGGGCCGATCATGATCTTCGTCACCGCCAGACCGTCTATCGAAGGTTATCGTGTCATCAGTTACAAGGGCACAGTTCAGGGAGCCACGTTTGACCGGATAATCCGGCACGCCCGTCATCTTCGCCCCAATTCGAGTGTCAATGCCCGCTTTGATGCCGCGCTTGGCCTTGGCACTTTTTATCACGGCGTCGCTCTTGTGTTAAGACGAGCGCGTTGTCAACCTAGACCTTACAAAAGCAGGAGGAGAAAGTCATGAGCGAAATTAGTGGAATTATGGAACAGTTTGCGGATTTGGTGGCCGTGAAATTGGCGGCTCAGCTTCAGAGGGGCGGCTCTTCTCCGCTCAACCCGAGGCTGCTGGCTGTCGAACAGGCGGCAGCCTACATCGGCCGGACGAAGGAGGCCGTTCAATGCCTCATCGCAAATGGTAAACTGCCTACCGTCCGATCCGATCGCCGTGTGTTTCTCGATGTTCAGGATCTCGACCGATGGATTCAGGAACATAAAGAGCTCTAATATATGAGGCTTCGATGCGACGAAAAATTGAAACAGGCTCCGTCTATCCACGCGGTCGTATATGGTGGATTAAGTTTTACTATCGACACCACGCTTTGCGCGAGTCCAGTCACAGCGTAGGCCGCGAGGATGCCGAACGACTTCTCAAGCGGCGGATGGGAGACATCGCAAATGGGAAATTTGCCGGTCTCGGGCCCGAACGGGTCCGGGTCGGTCAGCTCTTCGACGACTTGCGGGAAGAATACGCCCTGCACGAACTCCGAAGTGCCGTGCAGCTCAAATCCCGCCTGAAGCACCTAAGTGACATAGCTCAAATCCGTGTTGCCGACCTAACCTCGCAACATATTCGACACTATATTGCCCGCCGACAGCGGGATGAGGCGAGCAACGCTACAATTAACAGAGAGCTTCAGGTGCTCAAACGTGCTTTGACCCTGGCCTTGCGGTGTGATCCGCCGAAAATCGCAAGGGCACTCTATATTCAGCTTTTACCTGAGGACAATGTCCGCAGGGGTTTTCTTGACGACGCACAATATCTCATACTGCGTGGCGAATTGCCGGAATACCTCAAGCCCATCTTTGTGGTTGCCTATCATCTGGGGAACCGTCTCGGCGAATTGCGGTATCTGCGCTGGAATCAGGTAGACTTCCAGCGCAATCAGATTCGCCTAAACCCTGGTGAGACCAAAAACAAAAAAGGGCGAGGGCTTCCCATTTACGGCGAAATGCGCGAGTGGTTGGCGATGCAGAAGGCCATCCGAGACCTCAAGCATCCGAAATGTTCCTACGTATTTAACAATGAGGGAAAGCTGATTGTCGATTTTCGGAAGGCCTGGAAATCAGCAACGAGGAAAGCAGGGCTTTCAGGCGTGCTATTCCATGACCTTCGCCGGTCAGCGGTCCGGAATATGCGGGAGGCTGGAATTCCTGAAAACGTGGCAATGGAAATCTCAGGCCACAAAACGCGTTCGGTGTTCGAGCGGTACAACATTGTGTCCGACAGGGACATCAAGCAAGCGGCCGAAAAAATGGAGCATCGGGTCAATGCGAGCTTAGAAACACTATCCAAGGAAACGAAGTCTCATGAGAGACCTGTCCACTAAATTTCGGACGCCGCGAGATAATTCCACACGATTTAGGATCGTTTTGGGCACAGTTTTAGGCACAATCGGAGCTTCTAGTGGAAACAGCAACGAGGCGAGTACTCAAGCTAAGAGGTTCAAAAACAATATGATGGAGTTGGTTGCGGGGGCTGGATTTGAACCAGCGACCTTTGGGTTATGAGGTAAACCCTCCCAGGCTAAGTCATTCAATTTGCGGTACGCATAGCAAGCCTGGGAGGGTC
>JBOGJX010000080.1:0-5706 GCA_050745285.1 Terriglobia bacterium | reverse complement strand
GTTTTTTATGAATTGGCAGGGCACGAAGCACGCCGAAGGCTTCGAGTATCACATCCTGGCGTTGGCGCTTCTCTTTGCGGTCCTCATCCGCGGAGCGGGTGCGCTTTCGCTCGACCGCCTGATCGCGGGCCGTTCCCAGAAGCCTTAAGCAGTAACGAGTGATGATCTGTAGCCACGGCACGATTTGTGTGCCGTGGGCTTTTACCAACCTAACGGCCCACGGCACAAAGACCGTGCCGTGGCTACCCATCAAACGCCAGTTGGCGATCTTTATCGGGCCAGAGACGCGCCGAATCGCAAACACGGCAAACGGCGCCGCGTCTGCTCCGCCCGCAACAAAGGAAGCCATCAGCTATCAGTAATCAGCCGGCATCGGTTGCCTTTGCTTGCTGAAGGCTGAAAGCTGAAGGCTGTTTTCGTCACTGCTTCATCAACACCGGTTCGCCCGTTTCCTCCTGCGGCAGCAATTGACCCTTTTCGAGATGCCGCACGAGGGTGGAGAACCGCGCGGCTCGGGGATCGTGCGTTACCATGATGATGGTCTTCCCGGAGTCGCGGTTCAACCGGCTGAGGATATCGAGCACTTCATCCGCCGAGCGCGCGTCAAGATCGCCCGTAGGCTCATCGGCGACGATGAGTGTGGGGTCAGTGACGATAGCGCGGGCGATGGCCACGCGCTGCTCCTGGCCACCCGAAAGCTGGCGGGGGGAGTGATGGACGCGGTCCTTTAGACCTACAAGATCGAGCGCCGCGAGCACGTGCTGCTTTCTCTCTGCGGCGGAGAGCGGCGTGAGCAGCAGCGGCAGCTCGACGTTTTCGAACGCGTTGAGTACCGGGATCAGGTTGAACGTCTGAAAGACGAAGCCTACGTGCTGATTGCGCCACCGCGCAAGGCGATCCTCGGTAACCCTGGCCACATCCTCGCCGAGCACGCACAACTCGCCGCCCGATGGCCGGTCAATGCCGGCGATCATGTTCAACAAGGTCGTCTTGCCGGAGCCGGAAGGCCCCATCAGGCAGAGAAATTCGCCCTCGTCAATGGTCAGGTTTACGTCCTCGAGAGCTGTGACGGTGAACTCGTCCCGTTGGAAGACTTTTGACAGGTGCTTGATTTCAACCACCGGCTTGCCCATTTTGTTCTCTCCTTAAGTCTTTGGAAACGCGAAACTGTAAATTTGAAATCAGAGATTTGAAATCAGATTCCGGATTCCACATTCTATTTTCCAATATCTCTATTCCAATTTCTAATTTCCAATTTCCAATTTCGAATCTTGCATCACGCTCCGCCCGCGACTTTCACGCGCTCGCCGGGCTGGAGCGACTTCTGCCCGTCGATCACGACGACATCATTGGGGCCGAGGCCTCTGACGACTTGGGTCTGGTTGTCCATTTGCCGCCCGGTCTGAACAGGCGCAACGCGCACGTGCGAGCCCTCCACCACAAACACGGCCGGCTGGCCGTTTCGCTGGATGATGGCGCTTGCCGGAACGCTGAGCGAATCGGTGGAAGATTGCGCGTGGCTGCCCGTTTCCGGGGCAAGAAATGCCACGTGCGCGTTCATCTCCGGCCGCAGATAATTATCCGGCTGGCCGATTTTCACCTTCACCTGAATCGTGGCCTTTTGCCGGTCCGCCTGCGGGGAAATCTCGTAGACGTAGCCCTTGTAGACGCGGTTCGGGTAAGCGTCCGCCGTCACGTTGCACAATTGGCGCGGGGAAATCTTGGGGAAGTCGGTCTCGTTGATGTCCAGCTCCACCAGCAGGTCTTTCAAGTTGGCCAGCGTGGCCACGGATGATTTTACTCCGACACTGCCGCCGAAGTTCTCGTTGCTCACCATCTCGCCGATTTCAACATCGCGCTCGAGCACCGTGCCGTCAATAGGCGAGCGAATGAGGCAGGCATCGAGCATCGTCTGCGCATAGTCCACGGCCGCGCGGGACTGTGCCACCTGCGCACGTTGCGCGTTGATGTCTTCGATGCGTGGGCCAATCCTTACCAGGGTAAAATTTTGCTTGGCGTTGTTCAATTGCGCCAAGGCCACATGGTATTGCGACTGGGCATCGGTCAATTGCTGCTGGGAAGCGATCTGTTCTTGAAACAGCGATTGCTGGCGCTTCAGGTTGAGGGCCGTGTTATTGAATGTGGCCTGCGCCTGCGCCACCGTAGCCCTGGACGCAGAAATTTCCTGCGGCCGCGATCCGGCCTCGAGTTCCTTCAGCTTGGCCTGGGCGGCCGCCAGATTGGCCATGGCTTGTTCGTATTGGGCGCGGAATTCCGAGTCATCGAGGCGCGTGAGCACCTCGCCCTTCGTTACCTTATCCCCCGCCTCGATTCCCACCCATATAACTTTGCCGACGATCTTCGAGCTCACTTGAATCGTGTGATGGGCCACGATGTATCCGCCCGCCGTAAGTACCACCGAGCCGTCCGATGGAGCGGAGTTTACCTGGACGCGCGCCACCTTGACCACCGGGGCGTTGGCAAACACACGCACCCCGATAATGCCCGCAACAATTACGGCAATGATGGCGCCCACAATAATGCCGAGCGGCCCGCGACGTTTCCCTCCCGCGCTCTCAGGCGTTTTCTTCTCCGTGCGGTCGATGCGAAGCACGCTCAAGTCTTTTTCGGGATGTTCTGGCGATGGCATAAAAATTCTCCAAAAGTTCATGTAGCCACGGCACGATTTGTGCGCCGTGGGCTTTTTCCAATCCAACCGCCCACGGCACAAACCCCGTGCCGTGGCTACCCAACGAACGCCGGTTCCCAATCCAACGACCCACGGCACAAACCCCGTGCCGTGGCTACGCACGCCTTCTCACGCCCTTAGCGCCGTCACGATGTTCTCATGCGACGCCCGCCAGGCGGGGAAGAACCCGCCGAAAAGTCCCATAAGAACCGCGAATCCCACCCCCGTCACAAAGAGCTGCGGCGTCACGTTAAAATTGAACGTGATTTCGCTGAAGGTGGAAAAGTTCATGGTACCCGTCGTGATCAGGTTCACTGGCAAAGAGAGCAGGCAGCCGATAAGTCCGCCCACGAATGCGATCACCACGGATTCGAGCACGAACGACGCCAGAATGCTGCGCCGGGAAAATCCCACCGCCCGCAGCGTGCCGATTTCCTTCGTCCGCCGCGCCACGGCGGCATACATCGTGTTCATCGCGGCGAACGACGCGCCTATGGCCATCAACACGGCGATGAAAATCCCGAACGCCTTGATGGGGGCCGCGGCGGACGTTTGCGACTGGTAGTAGGCAAGCTCCGTCTCGGTCTTCAGGTGCAGACGCCGGTCGTTCTTTGCTTCCTGCTCGATCTCGTGCACGGCAGCCGCGTCCTTGGCCTTGACCACCACCTCGGAGTAATCGGGCCGGTCAAAATCGGCCGCGAGGTCATCCACGTTGGTCCAGATTTCCGAGTTGTATGCGGAATGGCCGGCTTCGAAGACCCCAACCACGGTCCAATAACCTTTGGCAAACTTGATCTTATCTCCCAGGCTGCAATCCTGAAAGCGCCCGGCAAGCTGCTTGCTCACCACAACTTCCCTCATGCCGGGGCGAAACATGCGGCCAGCAACGAGATGAAATTCCGAACGCAGCGCCACGCCATCCGGCCCGACGCCGCGGATGGTAACGTTCGATCCCTGCTGCTGTCCGATCCGTTTCATGGCGATGAGGATGATCTCTTCCGGATCGGCCATCGGGTTGCCACTCTTGTCCGTTGCGATGCCGTGCAGGTAGCGGATGATCTGGTAGTTCTCGTGCGAGATGAAGCTCACCACCTCGGATTGCGATCCTTCGCGCATCACGAGCACGTTCAGCGGGTTTCCCGTCGCCGTCAAGGCCGCTTGCAAGCCGCCCGCCAGCGCCATCAGAATTACAAAGACGCCAACCGTGAGCGTGATGCTCAGCGCCGTCATCAGCGTGGTTGTGCGCCGCACGATCAGGTTGCGAATATTGTATTTTAGTGGGATGGCCATAGGGTTTTATCCGAATGATTAAATCATTGGTTCATTGAGTCATTACTGTTCCGAAAAGTTCGGTTAAGATCAAGGAAGGGCATGGTTTTAACCGTGCCGGAAAGGTCCTCACCCACCACTTCGTGGTCCTCCCTCTCCCTGAGGGAGAGGGGACGGGGGTGAGGGAGCGGCGCTTACGGCATGGCTGAAGCCGTGCCCTTCCGAAGCCTTTTCATGTTTTGCGGGCGACGCAAAGCGACATGAACGCCTGCCAATGATCCAATGAATCAATGATTCAATGGCGCAATTCCTTCATCCTACGTAGCGCAACGCTTCCGCGATCTTCACCCTGGAGGCGCGCAGGGCGGGGAAGATGGCGCTCAGAACCCCAACGACGATGGCAATGCCCAGGCATCCAGCCACCACGACAACGGGCACCTCAAGATTGGCCAGGAAGAAACCCGAGGTCGTGATGCCCCCGACTCCCATGTAGAAGGCAATTCCCATGGCGAACCCGATGAACGCGCCGACCAGCGTCGCGGCATAGCGCGCCACTTTTGCGCTTGTCCGCCCCGAGCCAGTGACGGCAAACAGCAACCACGCGCCATAGCCCACCGCTGCCGCGATTAAGAGCGCGAACACATAGCCCAGAGGCTTGGCGGTAGTGAATGTAGCCTGAATAAAAGCGTAGACCAGCTTTGCTCCCACTGCGCCAATGATGCCGCCTAACAAGGCCACCACCAGTGATTCGCCCACCAGCAGTGCCAGGATCGTATTGCGGCGGAAGCCCAAGGTCTTGAGCACGGCCACCTCGCCCGTCCTCTCCCGGATGGACATTGCCATGGTGTTTCCCACGATCAGAAGAATGGTGAAGACCACCGCGAGGGATACCACCGTGAGCAGGAAGTTCAGGTTTCCGAGCATAGAAACAAAACTCAGTAAGAATGATTTAAGGGTTTCCGTCTTGGTCTCGAAGGATGAATCCCGGAAGGTAGCGTCGACGCGCTCGGCCACCCTCGGAACGTCCTGCGCATTGTCAACCCTCACGATGAACGATCCCACTTGATTCATCTCGTCCAGCATTTCATTAAGATAGTCGTAGTGGAAATAAAGCGTAAGGTCTTGCGACGGATCGCCGGGATCGCTATAAACCCCGCGTATGGTGAGCTCGGGGTTCACCGGGAAAACCGTGCCGATCAGGGTAATGGTCTGGCCCAGCTTCCAGTGGTATTTCTGCATCAGCTTTGTGCCCACCAGGGCGGCCGTGCGCTGGCTCTTCCAGGCCGCAAGCTCATCCGGAGGAATCTGGTAATCGTCGAATACCTTGGCAAAGTCATCCGTATCCACCGCAAAGTTCGCAAAAAAGTTACGGGCGTCAATGTACTGGCCGCCGAACCACTGTTGCCCCACCACGTATTTGACCCCTGGCACGGAGGCAATGCGCTGGCGGTAAGACAGCGGCATGGATTGTGTGATTCCCGTCGCCCGGTGCACCACGAGCGTGAGCTGCGAGTTGCCCTGCTGGCTTTTGGGATGATAGATGTTTTGCAGCACCGCTTCGAGCGTGGCGATCAGAAAGATCGAAACCGCAATGCTCAGGATAGTGAGCACCGTGCGGCGCGGATTGCGTAGCGCGTTTTTCCACATCAGGGATAAGAGCTTCATAGGTTTGATCCTTGCCATGGTGGCGCGGCATGGCGTTTCGTAGGGGCGCTGCTTGCTGCGCCTGCGCCCGCCGGCTTTTGGGC
>JBOGJX010000079.1:0-3967 GCA_050745285.1 Terriglobia bacterium | reverse complement strand
CGGGCGCAGCAAGCAGCGCCCCTACCAAGCAGCAAGCGGCAAAGCCGCATTTGGAGCAAGTATTTCACGTTTAATAGCAATAAATTCATCGCCTTGCCGGACTGCGCAAAAGAATTCGCGGCGCATTGTGCTTGACAGCCGCCGCCTCAGACGATAATATGCGGAACCAGTTCCAAGATAGCTCAAAATGTTGGTTTGGGGAGGGTGGTCATGAAAAAAATTTCATTTTTTGCTGCCATGCTGAGCGATGTCATTCCCGCGGTTAAGCTTGTCACCCCCGCGAAAGCGGGGGCGGGAATCCAAGCGCCCGCAGCCGGTTCTGTAGTGAATTCCCGCTTGCGCGGGAATGACTGTCCCGCTAAACCGGCTTCGCACGCGGTACCGTCACGTTGGGTCCTGGTGTTGTTGGTTCTGGCCTTTGCGGCGTGGTCCTTTTCACCGGCCGCCTATGGGCAAGCGGTGAACGGAGGCGTCGTTGGAACCATCACCGATTCCTCGGGCGCGGTGGTGCCGCAAGCCAAAGTGATAATCACCAATACCGCCACAAACGTCAGCCAGACGACGGCAACCAATTCCAACGGATACTACTCTTTCCCGGACTTGCCGCCCGGCAATTACAAGGTGGCGGTGGCGAAGCAAGGGTTCACCACGATCATCCGCAGCGGCGAGAACGTCTTCGTGAACTCCACCGTGCGCGTGGATGTGACCCTCAAGCCGGGCGAGATGACGCAGACGGTAACTGTCCAAAGCAAAATCCCCTTGCTCCAAACGGACACGGCGCAAACGGGGGGCCAACTGACCAGTTTGCAAGCCACACAGTTGCCGCTCGGCACGAACCGCAACTTCCAGAACCTGCTCAACCTAATTCCCGGTTCCACGGGAACGGGTTACAATCACTCACATTTTTTCAATCCTCAGAACAGCCTCAACTCGGAAGTCAACGGCACCTCAAGCATGACCAATAACTTCCAGATTGAGGGGGTGAATGACAACGAGCGCACGGGCCTTTTGCAGGTGTACATTCCGCCCATCGAAGCCATTCAAGAGGTGAACGTGACCACGAGCAACTACGACGCCGAGCAGGGGACCGCGCTCGGCGCGGTGGTCAATGTCATCGTGAAATCCGGCACGAACCAGTTCCATGGTTCCGCCTACGAAATCTACAACGGCCAGGCGCTGAACGCCCGAAACTACTTTGACCGCGGTCCAGGCGGGACGCCCTTCGTCAAGCCACATCATGTTTACAACTATTGGGGTGGGCAATTCGGCGGCCCCATCCGTAAAGGTAAGACGTTCTTCTTCGCCGATTTCCTGAGGACTGACCTCCACGAAGGGCAATTCCAGCGGCTCAGCGTGCCTACCGTAGCCGAGCGGATGGGCGACTTCAGCGATCCCACGCTCGACACCATCTACAACCCGTTTACGGGAGATACAAAAGATTGCCTTCCCGGCGGAAACAGCAAGAACTGCGGCAAAGGCCGCACGCCATTCCCCGGGAACAACATTGCGGGGTTTATCGATCCCATTTCGGCGAAGCTTCTGGCCCTCGTGCCGCCGCCAAATGACAACCTCACCGCTTCCGGAAGCGCGAAGTACCATAACAATTTCCTGGAGACCACACGGTACATCCAGGACAACAAGTCATTTGACGTGAAGATTGATCAGTATCTAGGCCAGAACAATCACTTTTCTGGCCGCCTGGGCTGGATGAGTCCCATCACGGAGCAGACGCCGGCCTATGGCCTTGCGGGCGGTCCGGTCGGGGGCGGCTTTCAAGCGACCGGGACGGATACAACCTATTCGGCGGACCTTATCTGGGACCACATTTTTTCGCCCACGCTCATCGTGCAAAACCGCATCGGACTCAACCGCTATCGCAACGTTGCCAACCAGACCGATTACGGCACCAACGCTTCCACCGCCATTGGCATCCCAGGCGTGAACGTGGATCCCTTTACCAGCGGCCTCACCGGCATCTTCATCCACAGCACGATTTCCGATCCCATGGTGGGCTATTCCGCCAGTCTCCCGTGGATCCGGACCGAGACCGACTTTGATTTTGTCAGCAACTGGAACAAAACCATCAGCAACCACACGCTCAAGTGGGGCGTGAACATCATCCGCATCCGGGACGACCTCTTACAAGAGCAGACATTCAGCCCGCGCGGGGCGTGGAACTTTGGCTCTGGCCAAACCTCAACTCCAGGCGCCAAAGTTAATTTTGCCAATAACTTTGCCAGCTTTCTACTGGGCGTTCCGAGCCAGGTGGGACGCGATCTTCCGGTCGTGTTCCCTGCTTATCGTGCCACCCAGCTTTTTTTGTACTTCAACGACAAGTGGCAGGTCGATCCGAAGTTGTCGCTAAATCTTGGAATGCGGTGGGAATTCTATCCTCCGGCAACACCCCATTTTCCTGGCGGATTTTCCAACTACAACCCTGCCAACAATACGCTGGTGGTGGCAGGCATCGGGGGCAATCCTTTGAACCTTGGGATGCAAAGCCGCTATCACGACTTCGCGCCCCGCTTTGGCTTGGCCTATCGCCTGACAAATAAGAACGTGATTCGCGGCGGCTACGGAATCAGCTACGAGCCGTTCGAAGATAATACTTACGCCTATGACTTTCCGGTGAAGCAGAATAATGCATTCGACAATCTGAGCGGTAACGGCCCCGCGATCCTCCCGAACGGCAAGCCGGCCACCTTTGCCCAGGGTTTTCCGCCTCCATTGGTGGCGTCGATACCTTCGAATGGAATCATCCCGGCCAACACGCCCCTGCTGATCAACCAGAACTATGACGTCATCAACTTGCACTACGTTGACCCGTACATTCAGTCCTGGAACCTCGCTTACGAGCGCGCGCTGCCAGGCCAATTCACGCTGGATATCGCCTACGTCGGCAACCGGGGCGTGCACATGCCGGTCACTTACAATCTCAATGCCGTCACGGATCCGGCCATGCTTGGACAAGGGCCGGCCGGCCAACCGGAGTTCGTGGCCTTTGGCCGCAAGGCGAGCGCGAACATGCGCTATGCGGCGGAATCGTCGAACTACAACGCCTTGCAGGTGAAATTTGACCGCCACTTCGCCAATGGATTTGCCATGACTCTGGCGTATACCTATGGAAAGGCGCTGGGCTACGTTCAAGAGAACGGGGAGAATGCCAGCGGCGCAACGTATTACATCAATTTCAAAAGGAACTACGCGCGAACGGACTTTGACAACACTCACACCCTGGTTCAGAGCTACATCTGGGATGTGCCGATCGGCAAGGGACATAAACTGCTTAACTCCGGACCGGAAAGCAGAATCCTTGGAGGATGGCAGCTCAGCAGCGTGCTCACGTTCAGGACCGGCGGCGCGCTGAATTTTGGCTGCAACTGCCAATCTATCAACACACCGGGAAACGGCCAGTCTCCCGAGATCAACGGTCCGTTCAAAAGACTGTACGGGGTGGACACTCAGCCTTGGTTTGATACCTCTGTCTTCAGCGATCCGAGTATCGATTTCAAAACGCCGACGTTTGGCAACGTGGGACGGTACATTTTCTCCGGCCCGAACTCGTTCTACGTCGACGCGGCGCTTTTCCGCAACATCCGGATTACCGAGAGGTTTAATCTCCAGTTCCGGAGCGATTGGTTCAGCGCCCTCAATGTGCCGCAGTTTGGCGGTCCGGGCACATCGTTCGGAAGCTCAAACTTCGGGTTTGTTACCAGCGCCGGCGGCTCCCGGAGCATCGACTTCGGGCTGAAGTTGTTGTTCTAGAGGCTCGATTTCCAAACTAGACTTTTTGATGTAGCGCAGAGTTTTGCTTTTAAAACTCTGCGTCTTTTATTCGGGGCCATCCCTTTCCTCGTAGGGGCGCTGCTTGCTGCGCCCACAGGACGGACTGGGCGCGGAGAGTGTGCCCCTACGATCCGCCTCGTTCTGTATAATCACAGGCCGCAGAGTTTTATAAGCAAAACTC
>JBOGJX010000078.1:0-1859 GCA_050745285.1 Terriglobia bacterium | reverse complement strand
GTGGCGGACGATCACGCGCGCCAAGTACCAGACGACGCGCAACCGGGTGCAGTTGCAGAACCGGCTGGAGGCTCTGCTGGAAGAGGCTCACATCAAGTTGTCCAGTCTGGTCTCGGACCTGCTCGGCGCGAGCGCCCGGCGCACTCTGCTGAGGGATCTCGCCGGTTCCGTGATACCCGGCGGAATAAGTTCGATGCTGCGCTTTATTATTTCTTATTGCGGCTGTTCCAAATTCGATTTCTAATAAGATTCCACTGATTGAGGAGCCAAAGCCTTGCAGGGCCGGGAGGGATTGATTGAAGATCACGGAGATTCGTACTCGTGTGGTGGAGTGGCAACAGGCGACGGCGCCGCCCGAACCTCATTTCTGCACCAATCCCATGGACCTACTGGAATTGCCTGCGGATCCCATGGGTACGTTCCGTTTTCATAGCTGGCTGATTGTTGAAGTGGCGACTGACGCCGGGGAAGTCGGCATTGGCAATGCCGCTCTCGCGCCAAAGGTTGCTAAACAGGTCATCGACCTCTATCTGAAGCCCATTTTGATTGGCCAAAACCCCTTCGACGTTGAATTCCTCTGGCAGCACATGTACCGGCGCACCATGGCGTTCGGCCGCAAAGGAATCGGCATGGTGGCGATCAGCGCCGTGGACATTGCCCTTTGGGACCTGATGGGTAAGTTGACGAAGCAGCCGGTCTACCGCCTTCTGGGAGGCAAGACGAAATCCAAGATTCCGGTCTATGCGAGCCGGCTTTACAGCCAGCCGCCGGAGAATCTGGCGAAGGAGGCGCGACAATACAAAGAGCAAGGATTCCGGGCCATGAAGCTGCGCTTCGGATGGGGGCCGGCGGACGGAGCGGCAGGAATGCAGCGCAATCTGGAGTTGGTGCGAACTGTGCGCGAGGTGATTGGCGACGAAGTGGACTTGATGGCCGACGCCTATATGGGCTGGACCCTGGAGTACGCGCGTAGGATGATCCGCATGGTTGCACCCTATAACCTGCGCTGGGTCGAGGAGCCCCTGATTCCGGACGATATCGGCGGTTACGCCGAGTTGAAGGCGATGAACTTGGCGCCCATCTCGGGCGGTGAACACGAGTTCACGCTCTATGGCTTCCGGGAGCTGATTGACGCGCGGGCGGTGGACGTCATTCAATTTGATACCAACCGGGTGGGTGGACTAACCCAGGCCCGGAAAATCGCGGCGCTGGCGGAGGCGTATGAAGTGCCGGTGATTCCGCACGCCGGGCAAATGCATAACTACCATGTGGTGATGGCCAGCCTGAACTCGCCGATGGCGGAGTTCTTTCCACCGGTGGATGTGGAGATCGGCAATGAGCTATTCTGGTATATCTTCAAGGGCGAGCCTTCCGCAAAGAACGGTTACGCGGAGCTGGATGACGCGAAGCCAGGGCTGGGACTGACGATTGATGAGGAAAGTTTGAAGCGGTTTTCTATCATCGAGTAATCATCCTGAAAGAGAGGGAATTGCTGAATGAGACTTCGAGACAAGGTTGCCATTGTGACGGGGGCCGGAGCGGGCATCGGACGCGGCGTGGCGGAATTGTTCGCGGAAGAAGGCGCGCGGGTGGTGCTGGCCGAGATGAACGCCAAAACCGGAACGGAAGCCGGAGCCGCCATCCGCGCAAAAGGCGGCCACGCAGTGTTCGTCGAGGCCGATATCTCACGGGAAGAGGACGCGCGCAAGATCACCGCAGAAGCGGTGAAGGCTTATGGCCGGATCGACATTCTGGTGAACAACGCCGCGACGTTTGTGCTGAAAGGATTTGATGCGTCGGTGGAGGACTGGCAGCGCTCGCTGGGGGTTAATGTGATTGGCACGGCAATGGTCACGCGC
>JBOGJX010000077.1:0-9517 GCA_050745285.1 Terriglobia bacterium | reverse complement strand
TCCAAAAGCCCACGGCACACAAACCGTGCCGTGGCTACTTCTACACTGCCGAACCTACCCGCCCGAGCTCTTGAAAAAAACCACCGCCAGCGGCGGTAAGGTCAAAGAAAGCGAATAGGGCCGCCCGTCGTAAGGAATAGCTTCGGCCTCAACGCTGCCCGAGTTGCCTTGGCCGCTCCCACCGTAATTTGAGGCGTCGCTATTGAGCATTTCCGTCCACGCGCCCGCGCGCGGCGCTCCCAGGCGATAGCCCACGCGAATGACGGGCGTGAAATTGCATACCACAAGCAGCACGTCCCTGGTGGTGCGGCCCTTGCGGATAAAGCTCAGCGTGCTCGCCGCCGAGTCGTTGCAACTGATCCACTCAAATCCAGCCGGCTCGAAGTCCAGCTCGTGGAGCGCCCGCTCCGCGCGATAAAGCTGATTTAAGTCCTTCACCCATTTCTGAATTCCTTGGTGCGAGTCATATTCTAACAAGTGCCAGTCCACGCTGTTCGAAAAATTCCATTCGTCCCATTGCGCGATCTCAGCGCCCATGAAGAGCATTTTCTTGCCCGGCTGCGACCACATGTAGCCCAGCAGCAGACGCAGGTTGGCGAATTTTTGCCAATCGTCACCCGGCATTTTGCGCAGGAGCGAGCCTTTCAGGTGGACGACCTCATCGTGCGAGAGCGGCAAGACGAAGTTCTCGGTGAAGGCGTAGATCATACGGAACGTTAGCTCGTTCTGGTGATAGGTGCGGTAGATCGGGTCCAGCCCAAAATAGGTGAGCGTATCGTGCATCCAGCCCATGTCCCACTTCATGCCAAAGCCGAGCCCGCCCATATCGGTAGGGCGCGAGACCATGGGCCATGATGTGGATTCTTCGGCGACGGTCTGAACGTCCGGAAAGTTTTCATAGACGGCCACGTTCAAGCGCCGGAGGAAATCAATGGCCGCCAGGTTTTCCTTGCCTCCGAATACGTTCGGAATCCACTCGCCGTCTTTGCGCGCGTAATCCAGATAGAGCATGGAGGCGACGCCGTCCACGCGCAGCCCGTCGGCGTGGTACTTGTCCAGCCAGAAGATGGCGCTCGAAAGCAGGAAGCTGCGCACCTCATCGCGGCTATAATTGAAGATGAAGCTCTTCCATTCCGGGTGAAAGCCCTGGCGCGGGTCCGAGTGCTCGTAAAGGTGGGTGCCGTCGAAGTAGCCCAGGCTGTGCCCGTCGGTAGGGAAGTGAGACGGAACCCAGTCAAGAAGCACGCCGATGCCGCGCTGGTGCAGCGTGTCCACGAGAAACATGAAATCCTGGGGCGCGCCGTAACGGCTGGTGGGGGCGAAGTAGCCGGTGGTTTGATAACCCCACGACGGGTAATAGGGATGCTCCATGACGGGCATCAGCTCCACGTGAGTGAAGCCCATTTTTTCCGCATAATCGGCAATTTTCGGAGCAAGATCGCGATAGCTAAGAAAGGTTGCCGGATTCTCGGGCGAGCGCATCCAGGAGCCGAGGTGCAACTCATAGATCGAAATCGGGCTCCCGGCAGCGTTGCGGGCGTGGCGCTCCTGCATCCAGCCCCGATCCTCCCAGGCGTAGTCGAGACCCCAGACAATTGACGCGTTTTGCGGAGCCACTTCGCTATAGGACGCGAACGGGTCCGCCTTGTCAATCTGGTAGCTGTTGTAGCGCGAATACACCTGGAACTTATATTTCGTGCCGTCTCGAACTCCAGGCGCAAACCCTTCCCAGATGCCGGATGCTCCCCGCATCTCAAGAGGAAGATTGCTCTTGTCCCAGAAGTTGAAGTCGCTGGTCAGGGTGACGCGTTCGGCGTTGGGCGCCCACACGGCAAAATATGTGCCCTCGGTCCCATCCGGGGCCTTGATCGCGTGCGCTCCCAGCTTCTCGTAAAGCCGGTAGTGCGTCCCCTCGTTGAAGAGGTGAAGATCGTCATCCGTCAGCAATGACACGTCATATCGAATCATGGGAGATCTCAATTGATCTATAACTTAACAGTTTGTCGAAAAACCCCGGTTGGCCGGTGGTGCGGCGATTTTACATCGCCACAAGCCCAATGTTTCCAATGCCCACGCGGCGGCATAAAGCCGCCGTTACACGTTTTTCAACAAACTGTTAAGACATTCTCATCGCAGGCGGAGGATTTCTCAGCGCACCAATTCCCCCAAGTTCCGATAGCCGCTCAAGACGCGCGCTATAACAATTCCTGCGTTCGTGGGCCGGTAGAAAATCAGGTAGTTCCCGACGGGAAAACTGCGAATTCCCCTAGCCAATTCATCGCGCGAATGGCCGAGCAAGGGCAATCTGGCTAGCATTTTGCAAACGGATTCAATCTGGTCGAGCATGGCATCGGCTGCCGTGGGGTTGCTTGCCGCGATGTAACACCAGATATCAATCAAATCCTGCTCAGCTTGACGAGATTGCTCGATTTTAGCCAACTCGCTTCAACCTGTGATCACGGTCAAGGCGTTTTCTGCCCTCGGACTTAATCTTCTTGATATCCAGAGGGCTCGCTTGACCTCGTTCGACCTGGTCGAGTCCCACTTGGATTTCTTTCCGGAAGCGCTGCATCTGCAAGGCGCGCTGTTTATCCCGTTCTTCCAACAGTCGCAAGCCCTCGCGTACCACTTCGCTGGCGGTGTTGTAACGGCCGGTTCGAACTTTTTCGCCGATGAGCTTTTGAAGCTGAGGGGTCAATGATACGTTCATAAAGGAAATAGTATCTTGGGTATCAAAAAATAGCAAGAATGGCTATCCCAAGGGCGCCTGGTTTTGTAGAGGGCTGCTGGAAAACTCTCTTTGTTGTCATTCTGAGCGAAGCGAGGGCCGGATCTGCATGGACAACATACGATGCGGCCGGGAGACCGTAGGCTTCCCGCACAGCAAGCGGGAGAGCCGCAAAGGCATCAAGAGAAACTTGACTTGTTCGGATCAAGTTTCGCAACTCATAGGATTGTAGGCACGCATCATGGCGCGGTGGGCACGGGGATGTTGGCAATGTCCACCGGGTTCGACGATCCTGAGCCGAAGGAGAGAGGCGAGGACGAATTCAGAGAAGGCGTGCCGCCTTTATTGTCGTTGATAACATACACCGCTCCCGTGGTCGGGGCGCCCGGAATTGTCGCGGTGATAAATACCCGGTAACCGTTAGCGGGAAGCGTAGAGAGCGGAGGAATGGAGATTCCATTGGGAGCGCTTGTTCCCGCCACAGCCACCGTTGCGCTCGGAAGAGAGAATGTGTCAGATGCCGGGGTATACGCCGGCGTCGAGGCCGAGTTGTTGATGACAGCGAATTGATCCGTGTCTGCGAGACCCACATAAACACGCGAGGTGCTTGCGTCCGGCGTGACGGCAATTGATGTGGGCTCGGGATTGACGCTGCTCACGGCGACGAAGGCAATCGGGCTGCCCGTTACCACTGCTCCGCCGGGTACGGCGAAGATTTCCACCTGCCCTGGCGATCCGGGTTTGGTTTCCGCAATGTACGCATAAACATTCGTACCGTTGGCGGCAAGGGCAATCGCCACGGGCGTTACCCCGGAGGCCAGGCTCACCGTTTTCGCCGGCGCACTTGCCAGCGGCGAGGCGGAATAGATCAACAACTGCACTACGGCGCCTGAAGTGGCCACGCACAAGTTTACGCCATCAGGAGTCAGGGCAATGGCCGCCGGAGCGCCAGTTGTAACGGCGCTCGACGCGACCGCAGTGACCGCTCCCATGGGACCCGCGATCTTGCTGATGTCAATTTCCACAACCTCGGAATTCCCGCTGCACGCGAAATACGCCTTCGTGCTATCGAGAGAGAATGCAACCCCCACGGGGCCCGTGCAAGTCGCGCCGCCGGGAAACACAAAGGGTGACATAGGGAGGGAGAGGCCGGTGATGGTATCGACCACGGTAAATCCATTCGAGGCGGTGAGCGGAACAAACGCGAACTGCCCATTGGGTGTCACGGCCACCGCGCCCTGCATATTGGCGCGAGAAACTGTTGTGCTGGTCGTCGAAGGAGCAGTCGCAGATTCACCAGTATTGATGACGCGGACTTCGGATGACGTCCCAGTGTCCACAACGAAGGCGTAGCGATTGAACGCGTTGACGGTGAAATCATTTCCCGTGGTCGCGGGAAGCGCGGAGCCGGGCGGCGTGGTGGCATTCCCGGTGTCCGTGACGCAAACCTGGAATGTGAAGTCGGTATCACTCACGCTCGCGGCATTGGGAGTTCCGTTCAAAACTCCGGTTCCGGCATTGAGGGATAATCCTCCGGGCAGATTACCCGTGGGAGCAATTTTGCACGCTCCCGATGTTGCGCCAGGCGCAACCCAGGTATATCCGCCGAGGCCATTTGCGGCTTGCAGAGTGTTGCTGTTGTAGGGATATGCGAGCAATCCGTTGGGGGTTAACGCGGTGGAAGTTAGGGTAAGCGCCTTATCGATATTAAGCGGTCCCGTAAATGTTTGCGAGCCTGCGGGAGTCGAAGCGTCGGGGTTGTCTTTGATGATGATGTTCGGCGAGAAGCTACCATTGGATGCCGTCACGGAGGTTGCGCTGCACGTGTAGACGCTCCCACTTCCCGAGCAACTGAATCCCGCCGGAAATGAACTCGGAGTTGACGCGGGGAAAATATAGGGCGTGCCCGCCCCGCCGGAGGCGGTGATGGTGAGACCTGTGCACGCACTGCTTCCCAAAGCGCCGCAATTATTTCCGCTAACGCCGTAGCCCCGCCCCGTAACGCCATCCGGCCAGGATGCGGGGTTCGAGACCAAGGTGATGTCCGGACTGACCGTGAGCGGCACGGTGTTATCCGATGCTGTAGCGGCGGGCGCGGAGGCATTGCCGGTGTCTGTCGCCGTCACCGTAAGCGTCGTGGGAGTTAACCCGCTGATGCTCGGAGAGGTAACAACGTCACCACTCGAGCAGTCGTACTGTGTGTGGCTCCCGTTGAGCGCACAATTCATCCCTAGCGAGCCGAGCGGCGAACTGGCCGTCGTCAGGGTCGCGGGTGATACGTAGTTTCCAACAAACCCGCCAGTCACATCGTAATTGATCGTGGCGCATTGCGGTCCGGGCGAACAACCCGTGGCCTGAGTGCCGTAGCTCCGCCCTACCACGGCGGTCGCGGGCGAGGGCGTAGCGGCGGTTAGCTTGAAAGGCGGATAGACGGTCACGCTGGCAGAGTTGTTGGTCACGGACCCCGCGGGCGCTGCGGCATTGGCAATGTCTGAGGCCGTGACGGCCAGCGTTTCCGGCGTGGGCGTGGTTGGCGCGGGTGTCACGCTAATCGTGTTGGCGCTGCATTGATAGACGGAGGATGTTGAATTGGGCAGCGCGCAACTGAAGCCGTAGCTCGTGGTCAGGCTTGCTGGAATGGCGTAAGTTCCAAGGCCATTCGAGATTGTGAACGTTATCGGAGCGCACGGCGTGGAGCCAGTTTGGCAGTTGTTTCCCACCCCGTAGGCTCGTTGGTCAACGGCGTTGGGCGTCGCAGACGACAGCGCCAGGGCCAATGGCCGATCGACGGTAAGGGACGTCGTGTTGCTGGGCTTCGCTGCGCTGATCGCCGGGGTTGATGCGTTGGCCGTGTCCCCCAGGGAAATGCCCACGGCGTTGTATGTTCCGGGGCCAGAAACGCCGCCCGAACTCAAGCAAGTATAGCTCGCCGATGGTACCGGGCCTGGGCCGTTCACCGGGGCTTGGCAGGCAAACCCGCCGGGATAGCCATTCAATGTAGACGGTGAGCTGTAACCGCCCAAGCCCCCGTTGACGTTGTAAACGATGGGCTGGCAATTGGCGTTGGAACCGCTTCCACACGTGTTGCCAAACCCGTAAGTGCGTCCGGCCACCGCAGCGGACAGCGTGGCGGTGGGGCCGCTCACAGTAATTTCAGGAAAGATAGTCAGTGAGTCGGTGGCGGCGACCAGGGGACTGGCCGCTGGCGTAGAAGCATTCGCCGTATCCGTGGCGGAAATGCTCAGCGTGGCCGGGCTCGCGCCGCTCACGCTGCTTGCGGAGGAGCACGAATAGGTTCCGGAAAGCGGGCCGGTCGAGTTGAACGGGCACGCGAAAGTACCTGGGAATCCATTGAGCGTTGGAGTGGCGCTATATCCGCCCAAGCCACCCTGCACTGTAAAGACGATCGGTTGGCACGCTCCGCCGGAACAAGCAGCGCCCGAGCCGTATGTCCGGCCAGTGACGGCGGGCGGCAGCAACCCGGTGGGTGGCAGCAACCCGGTGGGTGGCGTGATAGTCATCGCCGCGTTGGTGGGTAGCGTGGCAGTTGCCGTGGCGCCCGTGTTGGAAACAGTTCCGGAAGGTGTTGAGGCATTGCCTGCGTCGGTGGCAGTGAGGCTCAACACCGGCGTGCCAGCCGGGCCGGGAATACTCGCGCTCGCGCATTGGTATGACGCGCCGCCGCTTTGCAGGGTGCAGGTGATCCCGTCCCCTGGGCTGATCGTAAGCTGATAGCCACTCAATCCGCCGCTCAGCGCGTAATCAAAGGGCTGGCAGTTTCCCCCCGAGCATCCCGATCCTTCGCCATACGCACGGCCCATCACGGCCGCGACCAGGGTCTGCGAAGTGGGGCTGAACGCGAGTGGAGGCTCAATCGCCAGAGGCTTAGTGACGGTCGCGCTGGCGCTTGATGCCTGGCTGCCCGGCGTGGTGGCGTCCGCCGTGTCATTCACGGCGATGGAGAAGGAGTAGGCTCCTGGAGCGGCTGAAACCAAACCCGCGCCACTCGAGCAGACCACCTGCGTTGCCGAGCTGGCGGCGCACGCCACGCCCGCCGGTAGGGCATTGCTGCCGGGCGCTGCTGCCTGCGGCGGCAGGGTGAAAGAGTAAGCGCCGATGCCGCCGGTGGCATTGTACGTCAAAGGAATGAATCCGACCCCGCCGTAAGTACGGTTCTCGACGCCCGGCGGCGGCGCATTCGAGGTTGGGTTCGCCCCGGTCCAAGCCAGTGGAGCGTTGACGGTGATGGTTCTCGGCGGTAGCGTAATCGAGCTCGCCGCGGTCTCGCCCGACCCGGTGTCTGACACGCTGAACTGGAACGGGTAGGCGCCGGGAATTGCGCCAACGTTCGCGCCATGGCTCGAGCAAACCACATCTGTTGTGGTCCCCACGATGGCGCTTGCGCAAGCAATAGGCGCGGGAACGCCCCCCTCAGGTGTCTGCGACACAATCGCCAACGGTGACGCTACGGAAGCGGGGAAGACAAAGTTGGTATACGGTGGATCGCCGCCCGAAATCACATAGGTGAGCGGAACCAATCCGGCTCCCGAGCCATATGTTCTGCCCTGAACGCCTGGGGGCGGAGGATCAATTCCCGCGACGGGCGTGATGGAAAGTGGTGGCTCGACGGCCAGCGTGCGGTTTTGTGTAGCAGTCGTTCCCGAGGATTTGCCATCCGGCGTCGTGGCATTGGCCGTGTCATCCACCGTGACAGGAACGGGACCGTATGAGGCCGTCGTGCTGCCATTCGCGGTGATGGACGCCGCCGAGCACGCAAACGTGTTGACTGCTGTTCCCAAGCCTTGCGCGCAGGCAATGCCTTGCGGAAAGGCTGCGCCCGGCGACGGCAGCGCGGTGGGCGTGGTGAAGCTATAGCCTTCAAGCCCGCCGAAGGCGCTGTAGAGCACGGGTTGAGACGGTTGCCGCCCATAGCTCCGGCCTGAAACGCCGGGCGGCAATGGATCGCTCAGGTTTACTCCCAAGCCCAGCGGCGCGTCCACATTAAGCGTATGGCTCGAATGCCCATTGGCATCTGACGAGGTGGATCCCGCAGGCGTAGCCGCATTGCCGGCGTCCGAGATCAAGACAGTAAAGTTGGTCGCGCCTGGCGTCGCGATGACGGGATTCCCGCTACTGGTGCAAACCAAATCGGCCGTTTGGCCGGGAGGCTGCGGATTAGGCGATGGCGTTGTGCAAGCCACTCCGGCGGGAATCGTGCCCCCAATGGTGATGCTAAGCCCGGCCGTGGCGGACAAACCGCCGCTTGCGGTCACAACCAGTGAGCTCTTGGGCGGGCTGCCATAGGTCCTGTTCTCAACCGCGTCTGGGACGCGACCAGGCTGACCCACGGCGGTGTCAAAGTTGAGGCTATAAGATAGCGGCGGCGCTACCACCCACGTTAATTGCTGCTGTTGCGTGTTTGCGGGCACTACCACAGCACCCGGAGACGCAGGATCAAGAATGGGACTGTCCGTCGCGCTTACGGTAACGAGGTAGGTTCCTGCGCCTGCGACCGCAGTCGTGCTGGCGAGCACGCAGCGGCTCGGATTCTTCGGGTCAACGGCCACCGAAAGCGCGGGATCAGCGGGCGAGACCGCGAGGCTGCAGTTTGTGAGCGGCCCGTTGCCGAGCTCGGCAGGCTGGCCCGAGTTGACGGCCGGTGCGGTGGGCGCGACGCTGGTTTCGACGCCCTGGGCCAACGGAGCCAGCCCGTACGTTCGCCCTTGCACCGCTTCCGCAATCCTCCCCTGCGTCACGGCGAATTCCTGGCGGACGATCAAGTTGGGCGTAATCGTGGTGGTGGATGCCGGGGCCACCACGCCGGTTTGATTTGTAGACCGGATGGGCGAGTCCGTGACGCTCAGCGTGAACGGATAAACTCCCGCCGCCAGGGTCCCCGGCGGCGCCTTCATCGTGACCGTAACATTCACGCCCGTGCTGTCGGGCGCGCATCCCGCGCTTCCGCCACCCGCCGCAAATGCGCCCGGCAGTCCACCGACAGCGCAAGTGATGATCGGCCCATTCCCGGCTTCGGCAGAGCTTACAACGGGCGGCCCCGCGTGGTTGTGTAAATTGGTGGTCACGGTAAACGTGCGCGTGTAGCTGCGTCCAATAACGCCATCCAGGATCACCGGCGGGTTCACCGTAAAGTTTGGGCGGATGGTAAGCGAATAGACACGCTGGTCAGTCCGCTGCGGGGTGCTTGAGTCTCCGGCCTCCAGCGAAAAGGCGTACTTCCCCGGAGTTCCCGTCACCAGCTGGCCATTAGTGGTCAGAACGCAAGTGGACCCACTCACAATCGGGAACGTGAAACCAGCCGGCAGCGTGCCCGAGATCACCCTGCACGTGGTGAGTCTGCCGCTGCCGCCCGACGTGTTGATGGTGGTCGTATACGAGACACCCTGAACGCCGTCGTTCAGTTGCTGTGTGATGATTGAAAGGAAACCCGGGCCGCCAGGCTGTGTGGCGCCCGGCAACTCCGTCGTGCCCATGCCGCAGCCGCCCATGCCGATGACCGCCAGCAGAACAACCACCAGCGCGGGAATCTGCCATCCTGCCGGTTTGCCGAATCGTATTTGCCGCGGTCCTGGTGCACCGGACGCCACGCCGCGCATCATTTTCCCCCCGCAGTATTCCGCTGGATGACGATTACCCCACAGCCTGATATATGTATAGAAAGTATATATATAATGAGTTAATTTACGAGGAAGGTCAGGCTTTTGTCAAGAGATTCCTGGTTTGCAGTTAACGGTCCACGGAGGGTCACGGGCGTTGCTTGCTGCTTTGCCG
>JBOGJX010000076.1:0-3352 GCA_050745285.1 Terriglobia bacterium | reverse complement strand
AGGCGAGCGAAGCGAGGCCAAAGGCTCAGACCTTTTTCGGCCCCAACGTGTAACTCGATGAAAGTGAATGCAATAGACTGCGATTACACTTTTGGGAGAGGAACCCAATTTTCCGCCTCTTCAGCAGAATCTGTGGGTAGATTCTGGCTCGGGCAGCCGGCCTAACGTATGATAAAGGGCGATTTCCATGGCTTCGTAGTTGCGGAAGCCGTAGGAACGGCTGGTCACCACTCGAATATTGTTGTTGAGACCTTCGACCGCGCCGCTGGAAATCTCTCCTCTGGCCCGGAACCAATTCAGGAGCAGTTCTTCATGGGCACGCAGCATTCGGGCGACTTTCTTCATGGCCTCCAGGCGACTCCGTGTCGCCTGATCGCGCCAGTAGTCGAGATAGGCCCCGGCCCAGATTACAGATCGGTAGCTCCAGAAATGGGAGAAGGCTTCCTTCAATTCCCAGGCTCGGGCTGTTGCCAGCTTGCTGGCCAGCAGGACGTTCAGTTTTTGCCGGGCCCGCCCGCGCACTCGGCTGCCCCGGCGCAACAGCGGCCAGCGCATCTTCTTCAGCCGCTCTGCGGCCCGAGCGCCTTCAGCCCGCAACCGCGCGCTCTCTGCCCTCTGCACCTCGTCGACCGCCTGATTCAGGTGCATCGTGATGTGGAAGCGATCCACCACGTGCAAGGCCTGACCCGCCTGCGCCGCCATGACCTGCAAGCAGGGCTGCCACATGTCAGTGCAGATGAAACGCAACCCCTTCGCCACCTCCGGTCCCAACGCCTTCAGGCCTCGCCGCAAGGTGGCCTGCGTCCGCCGTCGTCCGACCCACAGTAGGCGCCGGCAAGGAGCATCAATCTGGTAGATCACGGTCAGGAAGCGATCCGCCCGCTTGCCCTTCCCCCAGTGAATCTCGTCGATCCCGATCGACTCGACGCCTGTCGCGCTGTACTTAAAAGTGGAACGTCTTCATCCATTGTTTTCAGTCGTTTGTCCCTTTTTTACTGCAATAATTCATTGCACCTTAAGACGATACTGTCGTATTATAACTGAGCACAAAATTTCTCATGCGTGTATCTGATTATAATGCAGAAGTGGCGTGAGTGGAGCACCGCCTCTGATTCCGACTGGGGGTTGGCCCTCCAGCGGGAGGCGGTCATCCGTCCCCTGGCCGAACAGACACGCCTCGCTGAGCCCGAGATAACAGAAGCTGCCTGTCGTCGTCGGCTCGCGCGAGCCGCAATCTACCGTTTGGTCCGTCACTACCGGCAACGCCTCCAAACTTCATCGCTGATGCCGTGGAAGCGAGGACGCACTCGCAGCGCGCGATTCCTTGACAAGGCACGGGAAGAGTTGATCGCGACCTGCATCAAGGAATTATACATCCTAAATCCGGCGTGAAAACGCACATTTTCATGGTCGCAGCGGTTTGAGCTTCCTGGTTCTCGCGAGGATTTGATGGGCAGTCTTCTCGACGAAGGGAGAATCCTTCAAGCGGAGTACGGGACGGTTCTGTGGGCGCGTGATCTCACCGGGAAGCAGGAAGAGATTGAAACGGAGTTTCTGCAAAGTGAACGATTGCCAGTTTGGCTCCAGGCAGGTTCGCTGGAATGCAGTGACGAGATTGTAAGCGAGGCGAATAATCTCCAGGTAGAGGGCGTTCGCCGCAAAGGAACGAGTGGGGATTTTCGGCAAGGCGAAGTTCTCGCGCAGCCCCCGGATGCGCCGTTCCATGGCCGTACGGCCATCGTAGAAATGCCACACGCCGGCGGGAGTCAGCGGCAGGTCGGTCACCCAAGCGCGATAGATGTAACGGCCGACGGTGAAGAGCGTGGGCTGCGCTTCCTCTTCAGGAAGGAATCGCCGCACGACCACGAAACGACGGGCTTTGCACCAACCGTGGGAGCGATGCTCGAAATCGGCCATCTCCCAGTCGCGGTTAACCGGCGCATAGCGCAATCCGGGCAGCAAGTTTTGGAAGGACCGACTTAAGCGGGCCACGACGGCATATTGAGCCGGCCGGGATTAGAGAGCATCGAGCACGGGGTTAAAGGCGAAGCCCGCATCAGCACGGGCACGAATCTCCCGGATGTCGGGCGGCACGTTCGCGAAGCGGGTATCGAGTAACTCGACGCTGCCGTCCCACGTTCCCGCGTTTCCGGCGCGGACCTCGGCGTCCCACAGGGAAGAGGAGTTGGCTTCGATGCAGAGCAAGGGGTTGTAGGAGCGCTTGCCCCGGTAGCGGGGGTTGTAGCCGATTTCGGCGCCATCCTGGTGACCGTAGGTGGTGATCACGGTGCTGTCGAGATCGAAGATGAGGCGCGAGCGGTGGTCGGGTAGGTGGATGAAGTTCTGCAGTAGTCGGTCATTGACGCCATGAAGCTGCTCCCACAGGCGAGCTGGCGCCTGAAGGAGGAATCGGCGCAGCGTTTGCGCGTCCGGGAAGGTCTGCAGGCCGGTCAAGTATTGGAACGTCCCATTGGAGCGCAGGAACGACGCGGTCTCGATGCGATCCAAGCCCAGCACGATCGGGTAGACCAAGGCCAGTATCATCTGCGAGGTGGAGTGCCGGCGGTTGCGGCGAGCGTAGTGCAAGTGCTGGGCAAGAAAGTCGCGGAATTGCATCACTCGCAAGAATTCGTGAAAGAAGTAGACGCCGCCGAAGTGCGTCAGCCCCTTATGATTACAGGCGATTTTAAGATTACGAGGCGATCTCCGCACCCTGAGCCTTACCTAACCAAAAGTGAGGTTAAGCTCAGGGTACCAGAATCAATCACGCGACTGGATAAAAAAGGCTAGAAGACACTTCCACGGCGCTCAATCACGCCGGATTTAGGGCGCAGAGCCCTCGTTTCCTTGGTTGGTTTGAATCCACGCACCAAAGAGTAAAGAGCCGAGGAGGCTCACCCCCGTTACTTTGCAACGCGATGCATTCAAGTCCCTCATAACCAATCACACTTTTGGGAGAGGAGCCTGCATACTGGATCCCTGAAGGAGTGAGACGGATGATAGGGTGATAGAAGATAATCCATGGCGTGGCGGGAGCCGAATGGGAGGCCCGAAAAAGCAGTTCTCCAGTGGGATGGGGGGGGTAAACCACAAAGTGAAGGCCCCATGAGAAAATCATAGGCGTTCAAAATCTTGCGTATCACCGAAACTGGGCTCTATCGTGCCTGGCAAGTTGGCCGAACCCGAACTTACGCGCAGATTCTATTGACGGGTCTGTTCAATTTGTTGCTGCCATTGGGAAGGGACGCGGTATTTTACGGTTTGCAGGTGTTCGCAATAAAGCACCAGTTCGCCCTCGCCTTTGAAAACCTCGTACGACGCCTTGATCAGGCCCATGTCCTTATATTTCGGC
>JBOGJX010000075.1:0-3607 GCA_050745285.1 Terriglobia bacterium | reverse complement strand
GAATTCCGGCGCTCGGAGAGCGCCGCTACAGCGAGGGTTGTCACTATAATATGTAATTTTCAATAATTAGGGCGCGCATGATCCAATCCAATCTCAGGAGACAATTCGATGGAAAGAAGAAAGTTTTTGACTTCCACACTGGCGGCCTCAGCATTGGCTGCTGGCCCGCCAACGAGTGTGCTTCGAGGAGCCGAAGACTCAGCGGGTCAAAGCGGGCGGGAATACTACGAGCTCCGGCAATATCACTTCGAGTCGGGATCGCAGGCGAAACTAACTCACGCCTTCCTGCGCGATGCCCTCATACCGGCGTTGGGCCGCTTGGGAGTCGGCCCGGTGGGGGTTTTCAACATCCACATCGGCCCTGAGGGCTCGAGGGTTTTCGTGCTCCTGCCCTGTCGATCGCTCGAGACGCTTGCCAATGTGGACGCGCAGCTATGGAAAGACTCCGTATATTTGCAGGCCGGGAATGTATTTTTGACGGCGGCCGCCAGCGCGCCAGCTTATGTCAGGATGGAAAGCAAGTTAATGATTGCTTTCGAAGGGAGACCCAAACTTGCTGTTCCTCCCGCAACGGCTGAGCGCCGTCCGCGCACATTCGAGCTGCGTACTTATGAAAGTCCAAGCGACCGGGATCACAAGAGGAAAGTTGAAATGTTCCACCATGGCGAATTTGATATCTTCCGCCAGGCGGGATTCTGGCCCGTATTCTACGGCAATACGCTGGTTGGGACGCGCTTGCCGAACCTGACCTATATGTTGGCCTTTGACAGCCTCGCCGAGCGGGATAAGCTCTGGGCCACCTTCGGCTCCAATCCCCAGTGGAAGAAGCTCAGCAGCTCACCGAGGTACGCTTTCGAAGGCATCGTCTCCAACGTGGACAACTTGATTCTCAGCCCGGCGCCCTATTCGCAGATATAGGATGGGATTCGTCCTGCTGCTGTCGCAAATCGCCGCTGAACCGGCCATCCGAGGCGTAACCACCCACGACACACAAACCGTGCCGTGACTACCTCACACCGCGGTCACTCTTCAACCAGTGCCACGCGAAGCACGAACGTGATCACCACGAGGACGGCGGCCGCTACGAGCATGGAGGTCCATTCCGGAACCCAACGGGGGAGTAAAGAGCCGGTGATGAGGAATTCCTGAACCCGAAGGTAGGTTTGGTGAGAGATGCTGCCGAACCAACCGAGATCACTCAACCAGTCCTCAATGCGAGCCCGCTGCCAAATCGCCATCCCAAGGAGCGCCAGGCAGCCAAAGGCATAGGCGACCTGCTCGAAAATGGCAATGGGCTGAGAAGCACGCTCAACCGCCTCATGCCTGGCGCGCAGTTGGGCCTTCCACCACACCAAATCCGCTTGCGGTAGTGGATGGGTTTCAGCCCCGGCCCATTCATTGGTCTCGAGCAAAGCGCAGGCGACCAGAGTCACTTCGGCGCAGATCGAGCAGGCGGCAACGTGCGCGCGCAGATCAGGGCCAGATGCCTCCGGCCAGCGGCCCGTTTGGACCGCGCCAAGGACTTCGATCTCCCGGTCACATGAAGTAACTTTCATCGGTTAACCTGACAGCTTGCTGAAAATCGGAATCGGTCAACGTAGATGCGACTTCACGTCGACACAATCCCAATTCTAATTAATACGAAAGTGGCGGCGTAAAGCCGCCGCTACCAATTTTCAATAAGCGGCTAAAGAAATATCAGTCTTCCTATTCTACCCTCGAAGCCGCGCGTTCGGGCCACCAAGCAGGGCGGCAAGTTTGCGCCGTGCCCGGAAAAGCGACAGGCGGATGCTCTCCGCCTTCATGCCGAGCACTCCGGCAATCTCCTTGTGGCTTGATCCCATGGCATAAGCAAGCCACAGCATCTGGCGTTCGCGAGGCTTAAGCTGGTTCAGGGCGCGGTTCAGGTCCGACTGCTGTTGAACCTTTTCGGCTGTGCGCTCATCCACGGACGGTTCGACCGCGTCACGCAGCGGCTGGACGAGAGAACCTTGATTCCTCCGTTCCCGCCAATGATCGCGCACAAGGTTGGTAGCAATGCGGAACAGATAATTCCGCAGATACGCTTCATTCTCTTCCGCAAGGCGGGCGCGCAGGAAGCGATAATACGTCTCCTGCAGCAGGTCATCCGCGAGCGTCGAATCGCCGGAGATACGCGCGAGGTAGCACCACAGCATGCGGGCTGTGCGCTCATAAAACAACCGGAAGCGATCCTCATCCATGTGGAAAGCTGCCTCAGCCTCTACCGTTGCCGCTTCAAGCGCTGCCAGAGTAAGTTCATGCATACAGAGTCAGCCTGCCTCAAGTGTTTGGCGCATCCGGTTCAGGGAATGCGCGGATGGGCTGCAATTCCAATTTACGAAAGGCTCTTGGGCGCATCCCCCAGATTCGGTTTGGCCGTTTCGGGGTTGATCAGTTTTTCAAAAAGACCCAAATGCCTGGATAAGCCATATGAAACGGCCGCCGCAATGATGAATCCGGCGCCCATTGTAACGCCCAGCGTCCCTAAAACCAGCAAGGCCTGTTCGCCCCCGGTCATTTGAAATTCAGAGCGGATAGCCAGCAGCCCGATGCCTGCCAAGGCAAGGATGAGGCCTACCTGGAATGACCACAGGATACGCCCGAATGGCGCGCTGAGTCTTGGGGATCTCTCAGTATCGGTGATAACCGGCGCGGATTCGAGAAAGCGTTTTCCCGCTTCGGTCTCCATGTAGGCAAAGAGCTCCTCGTTGGACGTGAACTTCTCCAGCAGCTTGGTGTGAAGGTCGGTCTGGATTTTTGTCATCCTGGACCAGCGGCGGTTTTCGAGCACGACCTTGAAGATCCAAAGAACCGCGCAGAGGATAATCACGAAGACGACGAAGGGGACCACATCGCCCCACACCCTGTCCCATGCGTGTGTCCCCTGATCTCCGGGGTTCCGGAAGTTTCCCCGCCATCCGACAAAGTAATCCGGATCGCGCGCGATTTCCGGGTGGCGGGCCAGGAAGCTGGCCAAGGCGGGGTCTCGAGTCACATATTCCTGGTCGCTCAGGAGCGAGGGATCGGCTTGAACGGCGCTCCAGAAGCGCGGGTGGCTTTGCATGAGCGTCATGAAGTCACGGCGCGTGGCCTCCATGGTTTCCTGGTCGATTCCCAAGTCTGCGGCCGCCTGGGGCGTGGCGGGCGGCGACGGCTCCGTCCTTAATGCCTTCCGCCGCGCCCTCGCTTGCGGCTGTGGCGCCTGCGTCGCAGCGGGAGACTGCTGCTGCGCGTTCAAAATACCTGGAATGCCCAACCCAATCACGATCAGAATCACCGCCAGCCATTGGCTGTTGCATTTTTTCATGCGTCTTATCTCCTTGGAAAGAGGACCGGAGAAGAATTCCGGCGCTCACAAACACTATTACGCTTTCCACCGGATTTGGTTAACAAGGCGGAATTCGTGGCATCATGAATGTCTGGGGTATCTGTCTGTGTGATAACTGTATTTGTAGCGGCGGAGGCTTGCCAAATTACCTTCCAGATCTTTGGGCGCGATCTGCGGCTTTGCCGCTTGCTGCTTCGTAGGGGCGCTGCTTGCTGCGCCCCGACGAACTTGGTCCTTGCCGGGCGCGAAGGGCGAGCC
>JBOGJX010000074.1:0-3203 GCA_050745285.1 Terriglobia bacterium | reverse complement strand
CAGCAAGCAGCGCCCCTACGAACCCGATCTTCGCGCCTGGGGAGAATTAGGCGTAGCCGCCCTTTGCGCAGGGTTCGTTCAGCGAGCTTGGACGGCATTGGGTTTACCATGCCCGGCCAGAATGGCGGCATGAAGCCGCATCTACGTCACCCGGACCTCAGGGATTACCACCATTGTGTGGTATCGCTTGAGGTTTGTGTTTGACTGATGTACTATAGGCGCAGTTGAAAACTCTGCAGGGGATTGGCGCTTTTGGATCCTGACAAATGGGGGAATCCTTGCGGAGAAGGAAGTAACGTCCGGCGCAGGGCGCGACGGATGACCAAGTTCTTCACTTCAAAATATTGCACCGATTTCTAAGGAGGAAATTTCGATGACAAAGAGACTTATGATGCTCGTTGCAGCCCTCACTATTTTCGGCTGCCTGGCATTTAGCGCAACGTCCATGGTGGGTGTGGTCAGTGACAGTATGTGCGGCCTCAAGCATTCCCACGCCTCGAAGGCGGCGGCTACATGTGTGGCTTCCTGCGTCCAGAAGGGAGCAAAGTACGTATTGGTTTCGCATGGAAAGGTTTATCAAGTTGACCCGCAGAGCGACTTTGCGGATTATGCCGGACGCATGGTGCGCGTTCACGGCACGGTCACCGGTGATTCCATCGCCGTAACTTCCGTTACAGCGGTTCACATGGGACATCATGCCGCTCCCGCCAGCCCCAGCGGCGGGAAGTAGGTTCGCTTAAGACTGTTTCTACCCCCGGAAGCCGCTCTTCAGCGGCTTCCTTTTTCTAGTGGGTTCTAACGAAGCGATCTGCACAATGAACGATGGGATGGTAGCCATGGCACGGAGTTTGTGCCGTGGGCCCTTCGAGGTCCCACACCCACGGCACACAACCCTGCCGGGGCTACCGCTTCGGCGGTCAAACGCCGGCGCTATAATAACCCTATCTTCCTTAAAAATTTCCGCATGATCTTGCGGGGAAAGAGGTAAATTCAATGAAAAAATTCCTGCTTTCGATGACGGTTTTTTCTCTGTTCGTGTTCCTGGCCGGGGCTTCGGTTTTCGCCAAATCGGCCCTTCAGGACAGTGCCACGCCGCAAGAGCCCTCGAGCACCACGGCTCCGGCCGCCAAAGCGGCTACTCACAAACACCATGCCCACCATATGGCCAAGGCGGCAGGCACCAACTACACGGCGAAGTACGCCGCGGGAGTCCAAGACCTTTCTGGAACCATTTCGGCTGTGGATGCTGGGCAGAAGATTGTGGTGGTTACCAACTCTGATGGTACGCCGTTTAATTTTAAGGTGACCCACGCCACGAAAATCGAGATGAACGGCAAGAAGGGCACTCTCGACGCGCTTTCAGATCAGACCAGCAAGCAGGTCTCGGTGAAGTATCGTGACCGCATGAATGCCGGCTTGGTCGCGCAAAGCATTGACATCAGCGAATAGGCGTTTTCCGGGACTGCGATCGGGAAATGCCGCTGGCACAACGCGCTCTCGCCTGGATCATTCACGACGTTCGGTCTGGCAGTCAGGAGGGCAGAGTTTTGCTGTTGAGCCTCTGCGGTATTTCCCGTCCGACAAAAGGCCGCAGAGCCTGTACGCAGACTTTTGCTATTAAAAGTCTGCGGCTTTTCCCCGGTCCCAATCAAAGGCCGCAGAGTTTTAACGGCAAAACTCTGCGCTACAAAGCATTTCCGAACCCCTATTCGTATCTCAGCGCCTCCATCGGCTCGATCTTCGCGGCTCGGCGCGCTGGGATGTAACAGGCCAACAACGTGACAACAATGAACACCAGCGCGATGCCCACAAACGTCGCCGGATCAGTTGCGCTGACATGGAACAGCAACGCCTTCATCACCCGAGTCAGCACGGCTGCGCCGACAAACAGGCCCGCGTGGAGCGGTTCGTCGCGGAGCGGAACAGCTATCTCGCCGCCCATCGTCGAGCCCAGGTCTCGACGGCCGAGAGGGCGGTGCAGGCCAAGATCGTACAGTTGAAAATCAACCCGTGGCTGCAGGTGAAGGCCGAAGACCGCACCCTGAAATTAACCGTCCATCCAGCGGCGCTGGCGGAGGCTTCCCGGCTGGACGGCTGTTACGTCCTCAAGACCGACCTGCCGCCGAGCACCGCTTCCAAGCAGGTGGTGCATGATCGGTACAAAGACTTGGCGCAAGTCGAGCAGGCTTTCCGGACGTGCGAAACCGCCCACCTGGAGACTCGTCCGGTTTGGGTGCGCACCGCCGAACACACGCGCGGCCATGTGCTGGTGGTGATGCTGGCCTATCTGATCCGGCGGGAGTTGAGCCGCGCTTGGACCGCCCTGGACCTCACCGTGGAAGAGGGACTCCACCAATTGCAAACGCTCTGCTCAACCGAACTCCAGGTCGACGGCGGAGGCACGTGCTTGCGAATCCCAACGCCGAGCCCCGCCGCACGCGCTCTGCTGAAGGCGCTCGACCTCCGCTTGCCCGAAGCGCTGCCGCGCACCGACGCCCGTGTAGTCACGCGCAAAAAACTGCCCGAGCGCCGCAAAGTTCTTTATAGTGAAAGGCTTCCCAGGGGGGAACTCATCCTACCTCAGGGGTGAACATCCGCTTTAAGACAGGCTGAAAACAAATGAGCTACCAGCCACCTATTTGCTTGTAGCGGATTAACGCAGGTTCCCTTCCACTGGCCCGACTGCGCGCCTGCAGGCGGAGGCGCGTAACGCCCAGCATCGTGGAGGGTATTTGGATTGGCGTGAAGGCTGAAGGTCGACGACTTACATCACTCGCGGTCTTCGCAATTTCATCTCTATGATGACCTGTGTCGAGGAGCCAATGATCGTGGCAACACCGCCCACTATGGATGTCAGCGCGATGGGCAGCGCCCATGTCGTAATTGCGTTAACAACGATAGTTGCAGAGCCGCCCAATACTCCGAGACTACCCCCGACGGAGCTTCCCCGCCACAATCATCGAAAATCATTGTTACCAGGGGAGTTATGGCAATTTGGACGCCTATATGTAGTCATGTATATTAAACATATATCTTGACACGGCTGGTTTATTGTGATATTCATGAGTCATGTATGTCGCCGCCATCCCCAACCGCAACTCCCCGCCCGCGATCCTCCTTCGTGAGTCCTTCCGCCGCAACGGTAAAGTCAAAAACCGCACCCTCGCCAACCTCTCCCACTGGCCCTCCGCCCGCATCGAAGC
>JBOGJX010000073.1:0-8267 GCA_050745285.1 Terriglobia bacterium | reverse complement strand
CAGCAAGCAGCGCCCCTACGAAGCAGCAAGCGGCAGAGCCGCGAAGTCATAACCAAAAACTTGACTCATTCGCATCAAAGTTTGCAACTCGAGGAGTCCTGGGTCCAGCATAAATGCCGCAGAGTTTTAAAAACAAAACTCTGCGCTACATCTCGTGGCGATGGGCGCGGTCAGCCTATCGCTTCTATCGCTTGACGAAGAGCAAGACCACCAGCTATCCTGGAAAATGGCACAAGCGAACGCATTCTAAACAAGGGACAATCGACACTTGAAGAGAACTTACCAACCCAACCGAAGGCGGCGCGCGAAGACCCACGGGTTCCGCGTGCGCATGCGGACCGCGGGCGGCCGCAACGTCATAAAACGCAGGCGGCAAAAAGGCCGTCACCGCTTGACTCCATGAAAGGGGATGAGCCATCGCGGTCCTTCCCCAAGTCGCTGCGCCTCTTGCGCCGCCCCGAGTATCGAAGGGTCTATGAGGAAGGGCGGCGTGGCAGCGCGCGGGTATGCACCATCTTTTACCGCTCGAACGGTCTCGCTCGAACCCGCCTGGGCATTACAACTCCGAAGGCGCTCGGCAGCGCGGTGAAGCGCAACCGGATCCGGCGCCGTTTGCGGGAAGTCTTCCGGCTCAACCAGACGGCCATTCCAGCGGGGTGGGATGTTGTGCTGAATCCACGCCCTTCGGTCGCAGACGTTCCATTTCCGGCGCTGGTGAAAGAAATTTTGCGGCTGTTCCCGCGTCTTCCGGCTCCGGTTTTATCCCCGGATTCGCCCTCGGTTTCAGCCGGACCGCGTCCCGTATAACGCGGTTGGCGGCATTGGCTCTGATCCGGACTTATCAGATTCTGCTTTCCCCCGTGCTTCCTCCTGCCTGCCGGTTTTATCCGACGTGTTCAGCTTACGCGTACGAAGCGGTCGAGAAATGGGGAGTACGTCGCGGTGTTTGGATATCCCTGCGCCGAATCGTCCGATGCCATCCATGGGGCGGGCATGGTCATGATCCGGTGCCGTAAAAGCAGAGACAAGAGACAAGTGACGAGAGGCAGAACAGGGGCCGATGGGCGGGTATTCGTTTGCTCGTCACTCGTCACTTGTCACAGCAATTAAGGCGATTTACTGATGGATCTTAACAATGAAAAGCGGATGCTCATTGCCATCGTCCTGACGTTGGGCATGCTGATGGTATGGCGCGCCTATTTTGCTCCGCCGGTTCCCCCTCCACCGCCCTCTCATGCCACCCCCCCCATTTCCGCCAAAAGTGAAACCGCGTCGCCGGGCAAATCCATAGCAAAAGCGTCTGCGGCTTCCGCGCCCGCCCGGAAGGTCGTCCTGCCTATTATTCAGGGCTCAGAGGCCAAGGAAATTGTGGTCGAGAACAGTTTTTACCGCGTTACGCTTTCCACGCAAGGCGGCGTGGTAAAAAGCTGGGTTCTGAAGAAGTACCAGGACGCCAGGAATCATCCACTGGATGTGGTGAACGCAAACGCCTGCGCTCAGCTTGGGTATCCCATGAGTATTTCTCTTCAGGACGCTGCTCTGGCCGCAAAGCTCAATTCTGCCATCTACGTGGCGCAACCGGCGGACTCCACACTCTTCGCGCCCCGGGAAGTCACCCTCACCTACAGCGACGGAAAGATTCAGGCGAAGAAGGAGTATTCCTTCGGCCCGAATTATCAGGTGAAGGTGAAGGTCAGCGTGTCAGACGGAGAGCATGACCTTCCCGTGTCGGTCCGCTGGCCGGGCGGCGTGGGAGATCAATCTCTGGCCGCTGGGTCGGAGGATAAGCAAAGCAAGGCATTCTACGACCAAGGGAGCGGCATCAAGACAGTCGCCCAGAAGAAGGTTAAGAGCAGCCGCATGATTCCCGGTCCTCTATCGTTTGCCGGCCTGGAGGATAACTTTTTCGCCGGTGTTTTCCAGCCTGCGTCGCCCGAAGCCGTCTTCACCTTTGATCGCGAGTCGTGGACGACGAAGGACTGGAAGGGCAAGAATCCGCCCGAATCACTCGTGGCAACGTTGGGAACGCCGCAGGCCGGGCCGCTTGAGTTCAGCCTGTTTATCGCCCCCAAAGAGCTTGACGTACTGGGAGCAGCAAATCCTGCGTTTGAAGGCTTGGTGAACTTTGGATGGTTCAGCATCATCGCCAAGCCGCTATTCCTTGGCATGCGCTGGATTTACGATCATGAGGTGCACAACTGGGGCTGGGCCATCGTGATATTCACCGTCCTGATCAATATGGCTTTCTTTCCCTTGAAGCTTAAGAGCATCCGGTCAGCCCAGGCCATGCAAAAGGTCGCGCCCGTTGTTAAGGGAATCCAGGACAAATATAAGCAGTACAAGTTTAACGATCCACGCAAGCAGCGAATGAACCAGGAAGTCATGAAGGTGTACCAGGAGCACGGCGTGAATCCGCTCGGCGGCTGCCTGCCCATGGTGGTGCAGCTCCCCATCATTTACGCATTCTACGAAGTGCTCGAAACGAGCATCGCCATGCGTCATTCGCCCTGGATTCTGTGGGTGAAAGACCTTGCCGTGCCGGATCCCTACTATATCCTGCCCATCCTTGCCATTGTGTTGTCATTCCTCATGCAGAAGATGACGCCCATGCCGTCCGTTGATCCGTCCCAGCAGAAGATGATGATGATGGCGCCGCTTGCTATTGGCTTCATCTTCTTTTATGAGGCGGCCGGTCTTACGCTGTATTACTTTGTGTACTGCCTTGTCGCGGTCCTTCAGCAACTCGTGATCAACCGCATCTCGCCGGCCCCGCCCAAGGGGTCGCCTCCGGCGCTGCCTGCGGCTGGGAAGAGCCAGGCACAGGGAAAGAGCCAAGTCCCCGGACCGCGCAGACCCGCAACCGTGAAAGGATGATGGCAGTAAAAGGCCGCAGCGTTTTAAAAGCAAGACTCTGCGCTGCAAGGTCGTAATTTTTTTAAGCAAACTTTCTGAGCTAACCGCGCACGCTTTTCGTCGCCCCCGCGAAGGCGGGGGTCCATGGTGATGGATTCCCGCTTTCGCGGGAAAGACGACGCGAAGCACGGGATGCACAATTCGCTTGCGGCTCCGCCACGCTGCGCTACATTACTTGTCACTGTTTTATGACCGAGGGAACCATCGTCGCCATCGCCACCCCGCCCGGACGTGGCGGCATTGGCGTGGTACGCCTTTCCGGGGATTTGGCCTTCAGCATCCTTCGCGTTCTATTCAATTTTCCCGACTCCCTTCCTGCCGCACGGCGAGCCACCTTAGCACAATTCAACGATCCGGAGACAGGCCGCGGGCTCGATCATGTCATCGTCACCTGCTTTGCCAAGCCAAACTCTTACACCGGCGAGGATGTGGTGGAAATATCCTGCCACGGCGCTCCGGTCATACTGCGCTTTCTCGTGGAGTGCAGCCTGGCCAAGGGCGCACGCCCCGCTGAGCCGGGCGAGTTCACGATGCGCGCCTTCCTGAGCGGGCGCATAGACTTGACGCAGGCAGAAGCCGTGCGAGACCTCATTGATTCGCGCACCCTCTATCAGGCGCGCGTGGCAGCGCAACAACTGCAAGGCTCGGTTTCAGCCCGCGTGAAGCGGTGGAAATCGGCGTTGGTCAACCTGATCGCGCGGCTCGAGGCCGGAATCGACTTCGCGGAAGACGATGTTCCCGTGGCCCGCGATGAAGCTATTCTTTCTGCAATCGATCGTGCCCAAGCCGGATTGGAAGAGATGGCGAGGGGTTACGAATACGGGCGCGTCGTCCGGGAGGGGCTGAGCTTGGCGATTGTGGGCCGTCCCAACGTGGGCAAATCGAGCCTGTTTAACCGGCTATTGAATGAAGATCGCGCCATTGTGACGGAAATCCCCGGCACCACCCGCGATCTCGTTACCGAGACTGCGAGCCTCAACGGCATTCCGGTCCGCTTGGTAGACACGGCGGGGATTCGTGAAAGCTCGGACGCGGTGGAAAAGATGGGCGTTGAACGGGCCTTGCAAGCTCTCGCGGACGCGGACCTGCGGCTAGTGGTGTTTGACGCCGCTGAAGGCTTGGTCGAGCAAGATGCGAAGCTGCTCGAGGAAATCCGTCGCCACGGTCCCATGGTGATTGCCTGGAATAAGTGTGATTTGCCGCTGCGTATCACTCGAGACATGATCGAACGGAACTCCGCAAACGGCAGCGCTCCCGGAGTCGAAGGCGTATGGACTTCCGCGCTCACGGGTGAAGGACTGGCGGAACTCAAGTCAAAAATTATTGCTGCTGCGGCCCCGGGGCGCGACCTCAATCCCGAAGGCGAGTTCATCACGAACCTGCGGCACCAGCAATCGCTTCAGCAATCGGTTCGATCCCTTGCCAAGGCGCGTGAGGCCGCAGTAGGGGGCGTCCCGCACGAAATGCTTTTGCTCGATCTTTACGACGCCCTACACGCCCTCGACGCGCTCACCGGCGTTACTTCCATAGATGATGTGTTGGGCGTGATCTTCTCCAGCTTTTGCGTGGGGAAGTGAGGCGCCCGCCGGGGTCTGCGACGCGCGGGCTTGCCGCTTGCTGTAGGGGCGCTGCTTGCTGCGCCCGCTACGAATGAACTACTCGACTCCATAGTCCACTTCCGAGCGGCGCAGCCGCAAGCTGGCGATGGCGAGGAGGACGAAACTCAGGATCAATATCCCCAGGATGGCGGTGGGCGCGAGGGCCGGCTCCGGGTTGAAGGTGAAGAGAGAAAGCGGATTATTGCCCCGCAGGGACGTGAGGGAGAGTTGGACGGGACAAAGTGACTTCAGGTAATAGATGACGCTGATCTTCTGCAAAAGCGGGGGTAGGTAGCCGCTGATGATTTCCCAGATCAGCACGGCAGCGGCGGGAACAAGCGAATTCCGGAACAGCACGCCGATGGCGAGGAATACGCTGCCATACCCCACGCAGGCCAGAATCGTCACGCCCATATAAGCGGCGAGTTGCGCCAGGCCGTGCTGGTGAAACAGGAATTGTTGGATGGCGCTCGAGTCGTAGTAACCAAAGAGGGCGATGAACTGAAGCACAACGCTGAGGCAGAAAATAATGCTCGCGGCGACGAGGCCCGATAAGTACTTGCCCGCGAGCAGCACGTCCCTGCGGATGGGCGCAAGGAAATAGAAGTGGAGGCTCTTGTCCAACACCTCGCCGTGGAACAGGTTTAAGAACACTCCGGCGCACCCAAAGAAGACGGCGAAGCGCAGGAAGAAAAGTTGAAACGCGACGGCGAAACTGTGAACGTCAAAACCGAGCTCGGAGTAGGCGTGGAACTTGATCCGCCACAGCGTTCCGATGCCAAAAATCACGACGGGCGCGAGAGCCAGCAGGTAAATCCACAGCGCCCGCTTCACAAAAAAGTTGCGTTTCAACTCGAGGCGCAACACAGCAAGCACTTGCACTCGCCAAAACCACCAGGGTAATTTGCTCACCGCGTAGAGTCCTCCGCGCCAATCAAATACTCATAGACCGAAAGAACGTCATCGTCGGCGGGCGCGACGGATTCGATCTGAATCCCATCTTGCGCGATGTGATTAAGCCCAAGGTAAAAGCGGTCCGCGTCGCGCGTCTTCACCAGGAGCCCCGCGCCGTCGGGATGAAGGCGCGCCTCCGCCACGTGACCCTTCTCAAAAAGCTGCGAGGCCAGCGCGCCGGGTTTATCGCAGCGGATGAGAATCTGCATAGGCTGCTCTTGAATCTCGCTGCGCACCTCGTGAATCTGGCCCTCCGCAATCACCGCGCCGTTACTGAGCATGATCACCTGATCCGAGATGACGTCCACCTCGTGAAGCACGTGACTGGAAATAATCAGGTGAAGTCCCTGCCCGGCCAGGGTGCGAAACAGGACAATGGTTTCGGAGCGCATCAAGGGATCAAGCCCGTTCAAAGGCTCGTCGAGAATAAGCACCGAGGGCTGATGGGCAATGGCCTGTGCGAGCTTGATGCGCTGCCGCATGCCTTTGCTGTAGCTCGCGATTTTGCGCCCGGCGGCGTCTGTCATGCGCACGCTCTCGATCGCCTCCCACGCCAGCGCCTCAACGCGCGCCCGTGGAAAGCCAAAGAGCCGAAGATAGGAAGATACGAATTGAAAGCCCGTAAGACCCCTTGGAAACGAATCAAACTGCGTGCAGTAACCCACGAAGCGGAATAGTTCTTCGGGCGATTGGGGTGAAACGCCTTGCACGCGGATGCGCCCGCGCGACGGCTGGATCAGCCCGGTCATCAGGTTCATCAGCGTTGTTTTGCCCGAGCCGTTCGGACCCACAAGGCTGGTGATGCCATGCGGGATGGAAAGGTCCACTCGATTCACACCGAGAACCTCGCCGTAAAACTTGGACACGTCCTCGAAAACAATTCGCGGATCGCGGGCGGGCGTTTCTTGAGGGGTGGCGGTCATGAGCGCACCACCTCGCGGGCGCGGATTCTGTGCTCCAGAAGATAGACGCAAAAAACGCAGACGGCAAGCAGCGCGATCCACGCGGTCTCAGGCGAGATTCCGAGGTCCGCGGGCTGCCGGAACAAGCTCAGCTCGACCTTGCCGATGAGGCGCCCCAATTCCAGCAAGACTCCCGCGTGCGTGCCCAGCACGGCGTTGATGGTCTGTCCGAGGCCTGCACCAACGAAGAACACTCCGAGCAGCGCGCCTCCCGCCACGAGCTTCCGCTTGAACCATGCGGAAAGCGCCAGCGCGAGTGCGGAGTAGACCAGGATAATAATCACCGACCCCAAAAAGATACTTCGTGCGATCCAAAGATTTTCCCAGCCCCAGTCTGACCCGGCAAGGTCCGCCTGAATCACAAAGAGGATGAGGCCTGGAATCCAGGTGATGACGGAGAGCAGAACAGCCAAAACGGAAAACTTGCCGAGCACGTATTCGGCGCGCGAAAACGGCCGGCACAGGTAGAGCACAAGCGCCTGATTGGTGAGGTCGGGCGAGATCAGGCCCGGCCCGGCGAAAGCCGTCAGGATAAAGGCCAGGATGAGTTCCACCTGAATGAAATGGAAAAAGAAGCGGCCGTCCACGAGGCTGCTTGCATCCCTGGGCCCGATGTGGAAGAGAGCAAGCAACGCTGCGCTGTGGCTTACATAGATGACCGAAGCGAATACCAGCGCCACGAGTAGGCAGGCCACAACGTAGACGGCGACCAGCCTGGACTTTATAAGATTCCGCAATGCATAGCGGAAGGGAACCAGAAAGCGGGCGCTCACCGGGGTGAGCGGGCCGGAATACGGGCGGTATGTGCGCCTACGGACGGCCATTCGAACTCTCCATGGCTTTCAGGAAAATATCTTCGAGCGAATCCCGCCGGAAACTCATGCGGCGCAACTGGACGTTGCGCTCAGCCGCAAGGCGGAAGAGGTCTCGTATCTCGAACCCTTCCGGAAGAACCATCTTCATCCTTCGCGCGCCGGAAAGCGCGCACTCGC
The DNA here is from genome assembly GCA_050745285.1 of Terriglobia bacterium. Lineage (GTDB taxonomy): Bacteria > Acidobacteriota > Terriglobia > UBA7540 > UBA7540 > RH2-MAG17b. The sequence continues at coordinate 848 of JBOGJX010000073.1, read as the reverse complement.
ATCCGAGCTTGCCCGCGGCCTCGGCCAATGAGCCGTCGTCCCCCACCGTTTCCAATTCCAGGAAGCGCCGGTTGGCCTTGCGCTCTTCCTCCAGATTCGAGGTGTGGACGATGCGGCCATCCTTCAGAATGATCGCCTCATCGCAGCATTCTTCCACGTCGCGCAGCAGGTGGGAGCACAGCAGGATGTTTAACTCGCGCGTGTCACGCATTTCACGAATCAGGCGGATCATCCGCTGGCGGGCCGGCGGGTCAAGGCCATTTGTCGGCTCATCCAGGATCACAAGCTTAGGGCCGTGCGCAATCGCTTGGGCAAGTTTTGCCAACTGCCTCATGCCGAGCGAATAGGTTCCGAGCTTGCGATAGCGCGCCTCGCCCAGCCCCACGTAAAAGAGCGCCTCATGCGCGCGCTCGAGCGCCGCTTCCGTGGGTAGCCCTGAAAGCTCCGCCATCAGCCGGATGAAACTCACGGCCGTCATCGGCGCGATGAAAGAATCGTGTTCGGGCATGTAACCCGCCACGGTGCGGATGCGGCGGATTTCGGAGCGGATGTCGTGTCCAAAAACGCGGGCCGTTCCCGCCGCCGGCCGGTAAAACCCGAGCAGCGTGTTGATGAGGGTGGATTTCCCGGCGCCGTTCGGGCCGAGCAACCCAATCGACCGGCCAGAGAACGAGCCACGAAGACCGTCGAGGACGGTCTTCGTCCCAAGCCTCACGGAAAGCCCATCAAGTTGGAGAACGGGGTCGTGATCAGTCATAAGGAAGCGATCAGCCGTCAGCAATCAGCTATCGACCGGCCTGAGATGACGCTGGCGTGCCGTGCGTTACTGTTGAACGTCAGGGTAGCCA
>JBOGJX010000072.1:0-5209 GCA_050745285.1 Terriglobia bacterium | reverse complement strand
CAGCAAGCAGCGCCCCTACGAAGCAGCACGCGGCAGAGCCCCAAAGGCATAACCAAAAACTTGACTCATCCGCATCAAGTTTCGCAAATACAGGCCGCCGTGCGCTTCAGGCGCTTCGCCGCCGGGCGAAATGCACGATGATGCAAATGATCGCCACGATCAACAGTATGTGAATCAGTCCGCCCGCTATGTGGAAGGCGAGCCAGCCTAAAAGCCAAAGAATAAGCAGCACGATGAACAGAATCAGAAACATAACGACTTCTCCTTGGCCGCTGGCTTCGCGCATGGCGCGGCGTCCCAGCGCAGCCTAGATGGATAGCCTCGAAGTCCACATTAACAGGCGGCAGCCCAGACTGTCTGTCTCTAATTGCACACACCGCTACGGTCGAACCGCGCTGCCGTTGAAGCCAGGAAATGCCTGGTTCCCCTCTTAGTGCGCCGCTTGCTGCTGCTGTGCGGCAGACCACTCTACCACTTCCTTAATGGCATCGGGTTGATGATGTTTGAGCGTTTCTGCGAACTGGTCCGGCGTAAGGTGGCGCGTGATCAGCCGGTCGAGGTGAACGCCCCAACGGAGGCGAGCGTGGGCGAGATCGTCCACGCCCATCTGGAAATGGCCGCGCGCGGCGTTGACGCTGCCGAGCATCACCTGATTATCCAAAACCAATTGCCGCACGAGCTCCGCGCCCGGGATTTGAATGGGGCGATCTCCGCCCGGAATCCCGGTGAGCACGTAGACTCCATTCTGCGCCAACGCATCCAAAAGATTAAACTCCAACGAGGCGATTCCCGTGGCTTCGAGGATAAGGTCCATCAAACCCACGGACTTCCCGACCTTATCCGCGGCCACTTGCCGTCCATCGACATATTGACCGCCTATGTGCTGGAGCCACTGCGGGCGGGCGGTCGAGGGATCGACAACATCAAGACCATAGACTTCAGCGCCTCGTAAGCGCAAAACCATCGCCGCGAGCAGGCCCACCGGCCCCAACCCGGCTACCAGGCAGCGGCGTCCAAAAAGCCAATCGGGCGCAACCGCCGCGTCGGGACGGCGCACGCTTTGCAGCCGCAGAGATTCATCGATCGCCTTTTCGACAATTGAAAGCGGCTCAGCCAAAACGCCCACGGGGGCCAACTCCGGCGGAACGCGCACGACATACTGCTCCTTATCGACCACGTGCTCCGTCTCATAGCCGTCAAGGCCCTTGATGCCTCTCTCGCGGTATTTGCCGGTCTGGCACATGTCCGCGCGGTTCATCTGGCACGGCGGACATTCTCCACATCCCCGCCGCACCGTAAACACCGCGTGGTCCCCGGCTTTCACGCGAGTGACGGAGGAACCTACGCCCACAACCTGCCCGAACATTTCGTGGCCGATCACGAGTTCCTTCTGCCCATCGGGGGCCGAAGCACGGCCTCCGGAGATCTCTTCCCGGTCGGTGCCACAAATTCCCACTCGCAGGACCCGCATCTTGACTTCATCCGGCGCGTTGATCGCGGGCTCCGGACGCTCGACCAGCCGTGATCCCGCCGTGCCGGGAACTATTGCGATAGCCTTCATGTGTCTCTCCTTCTTTCCAATAATACTGCGAAGCGGCGTCAATCGTGCGCCCGGTATCTCCTGCCGTAATCCCGGCGAAGGCTTTCGCGCAATTTTAGCCGCGCGCGGTGCAACTGAGATTTGGACGTGCCCACCGCACAGTGCATGATCTCGGCGATTTCATTGTGTCCGTATCCCTCGACATCATGCAAGACAAAAACCAGTCGAGAGCTGGGCGAGAGCTGCGCGATGGCGCGGCTGAGAGCGATGCGGTCAATGGAACCGGCTAGCCTTGGGTCCTCGCTGCGGTATTCGTGGCGAACGGCTTTCTCTGGCTCGCGATTGCATTCGTCAAGCGGAACATACTCGCAATGCCTTCTGCGAAGCTGCATCAGCACGACGTTGACCACCAACCGGTGCAGCCATGTCGAGAAGGCGGATTCTCCGCGGAAGGTCGCAATCCTGCGAAACATCTGCAGCAAGGCGTCTTGCGTCAGATCCTCGGCTTCAGCGGCATCGCGGGTCATACTCAGACAGAGGGAGTAGACGCGGCCCTTGTGCGCGTTAACGAGCCCCTCGACCGCGGCCCCATCTCCGCGCTGGGCGCGAGCGATCAGTTGGGTCTGAGCATTGGCTCGGGCAGCCGCGCATGGCTCGGGAGCGTATTCGCATTGGGTTGCATGAGCTATTGGCATGATCGGCCTCGAACGGCAAACAATAAGATACCCGCCTAGGATGATTCCTCCCGCGGCGGCTGTCCGTTCAGATTTGAACATCGTGGGAATCCCCGTCTTCCGTCGAATATGAGCACTTATGACCAGATTCCACAGATTCCACTACGCTACGGTATAATCGATGCATTAATGTGAGACTTGCGGGCTTGGCGGCTCGTCCACGGCGGCCGGAGCGCACGGAGTGCGGTGATGAAGCGTCCACTTCTTAAGCAGGAAATTCAAGATCGAAATCCGAGGTGAACTATGGGGAGACGAATCCACAACAAGAACCAAATCGAGGGAGACCCTGCGGCCAGGCAGGAGGGTTTTGGATCCGCGGCCGAGCGCGAAGATCAAGGTTCAGGTTCGGCGGTGCAATCAGGTGATCTCCAAGGGCTCTCTGGCGTCGCGGACGCGGATTCCGAAAGCGTCGAGGAGCTGATCGAAGGCGGTCAGTTCTATGAGGCTGAAGTGGTGAGCGGCATAGAACACGCGTCGGATGCCGCCGAGGAACCGGCGAAGACGAGAGAGGTTCCGGAGGATGACGTTCCGGGCGAATACCGCGAGAGTGGAGGCCAGGAAACCGCGAAAGAATAGGGACGAGCATTGGCGGCTGATTGTGCTGCCCGCTTCCTATTTCTTCCTGATTTTTGCTTCGAGGTAATCTTTTAGAGCAACAGCGTTGTTGTGCTCTATGTCGTGCGAGCTGTATATCAGAGTGACCCGCCCGCGGCGGGACTTCTTCAGAATGGGCTCCAAGGCTTCGGCATGTGAATCGAGCTCGGCAAAGTATCGCTTCCGGAACGCGCTCCATTTCTCGGGATCGTGTCCAAACCACTGGCGCAGGGCCGTGCTGGGTGCGGCGTCTTTTAACCAGCCGTCGAGAGGCAGCGAGGTTTTCTTTACACCTCGGGGCCAAAGCCGCTCGATCAGGAAGCGTGTGCCGTCATCAGAAGCCATCCGGTCATAGGCGCGCTTCAATTTAATCATCGTGCGCCTCCATTCCTGGCTTCCAGACGTTTGATCCAGGCTTGATTCACATGATGCGCCGCGATAGCCGCCACGCGAATCGCGCGCCGAGCTTGCTACTCGCCGATCCTAATTTCCCCTAACATCAATGGCCCTCTGGGCGTCGATCAAATTCACCGTTCCGTTTTACGCCACTGCGCAGATACTTGGCCAGCATCGCAGACGTCACAGAGGGTGCTCTCCACAGAGATCATCGCACGGTTTCGAGGGAGCGCCGCTCGAACTGAAGCCGCTGCTCTTTAACTTCAGGATCTTCTAGTGCCACCCTAGCGAGTGCCTTGAGAACCGCGGTATAAGCAGGTTTCGGCTTATAGTTGGCATCGAAAAGCAGCGCGGCGCCTTTCTTGCCCTTCGTGTAAGCCGGAATCCACGAATATCTGTCCGTGAACCCCCAGGTTTGGAACGCGGTGCAGTCGGGACTCTCAGCACAGATTGTGGCCATCTTCTGATAAATTTTAGCTTGTTCGGCCAGATCCTTTGGATCTGGCTCTCTTTTTTCCGCATCGACAGGAAGCGCTACATCCATTTCCGTGATGTGCACTTGCACGCCGAGCTTAGCGAGGCGGGCGATGTTAGCAGCTACGGATAACGGGATACTCTTCGGATCGAAAAGATGCATTTGTAACCCCACTCCGTCAATCGGCACGCCACGCTGCTTAAAGTCTTTCACCATCGCATAGACGGCGTCCGACTTTGCATTCAACCCCTCGGCGGCGTAATCGTTATAGAAGAGCAAAGCCTTGGGGTCCGCCTCGTGAGCCCAGCGAAGAGCCTGCGCGATGTACTCCGTCCCTTTGCCGGCCAGGCCGATACCTGGCTGGTCATACCAAATGCTGTGTTTCACATTCCCTTTTCCATCGAACGCCTCATTCACCACATCCCACGCGAAGACTTTGCCCCTGTAGTGCTTCACTTCGGTAAAGATGTGATTCTTCATAATCTCGCGGAGTTGTTGCGGCGTGAAGTTTCCCTGATTGAGCCAAGCGGGGTTGTATTGATGCCACAACAGATTGTGGCCGCGCACTTTCATATCGTGGGCCTCGGCAAACGCGACCACTTGATCGCCCGGGACAAAATTGAATACGCCCCGTTTTGGCTCAATAGTGGCCCACTTCATCACATTCTCGGGCTCAATCATGTTGAACTCGCGAGCCAGCGTCGCCGCATAATCAGGATTAGAAAACAACGATGGGTTTACCGCCGCTCCAACGAGCAGCCCGATTTTGTCCGCTGCCTGCCGCAACGACTGGGCGGAGCAAACCGCCGCACCCGCAATCAAAGAGGAAATGAGAAGAGCGCTAACGCACAACTTGATTTTCATTGATAGCGGTATCCTCAAATGCGAAATACAACGAAGCGCATTCGGCACTTCACGCAAAAACCGACCGGCCTCTTGGAACCGGAATGGGTCGGCCAAATTCCTTCGCTACCTTAATCCACTCCTGTATGACGATTTCGACGTTATCAAGAGCCTCTTTATACGTCCTGCCGTCCGCCGCGCAGCCCGGAAGTTCCGGCACTTCGGCAATGAAAGCCTGATCTTCTTCGCTCCAGTAAATGATCACTTCATGCTTCGGCGTCGGGCGGAACCTGCCTTTCCAAAACTTCGATCAACTGCGGCAAGTCGTAGGTTATGATCTGCCAGAGAATATCAAAATCAACTTCGTCGTAACCGTGAATCAGCCTGTTCCGCAGGCTTACAATCTGAGGCCACGGGATTTCGGGAATGCGTTCTTCTTCTGGAACACGGTTAGCCGCCTCTCCTATAATCTCAAGCAGGCGGGTTAGGGCCAGGTTGAATTGCCGGTCATGATCCAAATCCGTGCGCTTACGGCCGCGCGCCATCTCAACTGCTTCCCTCGCATGGAGGAGCATATGGCGCAAATAAATGTTGCCATTATGGCGCGACGTACTGCACCTCTGCTTC
>JBOGJX010000071.1:0-2889 GCA_050745285.1 Terriglobia bacterium | reverse complement strand
GCATTTGGGTTGGAGAATAGAAAAAGCCGCAGAGTTTTAAAAGCAAAACTCTGCGCTACAGGCTTCGCCGCAAAGGATAGTCATATCGCCGAATCAACGGGCGGCCGCGAGGGCGCTCCCTACAAATTCAGGATCTCGCGCAGTTTCCGCGTCTGGGCGCGGCTCACGGGAATCTCCGTTTGCTTGCGGTCGTCCATTTTCAATTGGAAGGAACTCTTGAACCACGGAACCACTTCCTTGATGCGGTTGATGTTGATCAGGTAGGAGCGGTGCACGCGCCAGAAGGTTTGCGGGTCGAGGTTGGCTTGCAGTTCCTCCACCGTGCGGAAATTGGATTGGCCCTCGAAATCTTTCGTCACAATGCTGATCACTCCGTCTTCAATGCTGGCGTAAATTACCTCGCCGGCATCCACCAGATGCAGGCGTCCCGAGGTTTTGACGATCAGCTTGCTCATGGCCGATCCCGGCCGGCCTTTTTCGAGCATGTGCACCAGCCGGTCGATTTTCTCGAGCGTGGTGTCCGCGCTCTCGATCATGCGGCGCACCTTCGCCACCGCCCGCTCCAGGCGGGAGCGCGCGATGGGCTTGAGCAGATAATCAATGGCGTTCACTTCAAACGCCTGCACGGCGTATTGGTCATACGCTGTGACGAAAATCACGTAGGGCAGCGGAGTCTTCTTTTCCACCAGTTTCTTGATCACGCCCAAACCATCGGTCCCCGGAATCTGCACGTCAAGAAAGATGAGTTGCGGGTTAAGCTCGCGGATGAGGTTAATCGCCTCTACTCCGTTCTTTCCTTGGCCCACCACCTCAATGTCCGCGAGACCCTTGAGCAGGAACGCCAGCTCATCGCGCGCCGGCTGCTCGTCATCCACAATCAAAGCGCTGATCTTTTTAGGCATTATCGCTTCCTCCCGTGCTACTGTACCACCAGTTTCGCCAAGGGCATAGGAGGTCCAACCCGACCGCCTGAATTATGACTCAGGCGCTCCCGGGCCATCCAGTTTCATCGCTCGAAAAATTGTGCTTGAAGATTTCTCTTGACAATTGCTTTTTGCCTTGATAGCTTCGCTGGCATCACTTGGGTCGTTATCATTCTACACTTTGGGGGTAGCGATGAGACTCAGGGCCATCTTGCCAGTTGTTGCAGTGGGCGCTTTAATTTCTGCCGCGTTGATTTACGAACATCCTTCCTTTGTTCAAGCTCAATCTTCGCAGCCTTTACCCGCGCCTTCCACCGCTCCCTGTTGCTGGGGGGGCAACTCCGCTCTCGGAGTAGCGCCGCGTGAAATCGACTTCCCGTATTACTCACTCAAAGACGGCTTCCATTCCACGCTCCTGCTCGTGAGCGACTCGCCGCAACCGGTCGATTTGACCATCGGCATCCGCAACACCTTCGGCCAAATGCTGACGACCACGGACACGATTCAGCCGCAACAGAAGCTCGCCATCGACCTTGCGAGCACGATCACCAAATTGGGCGGAGACCCAACCGGCGCTTACGCCGAGGGCAGCGTGGCGGTTTACTTTATGGGAACCATCATGCCGGTGGTAGGCCAGATGACCGTGACCAATCCGGCGCTGAGCCTCACGCACCAAGTTGATATGGTGGAAAACGACCCGGGCCGCAGTGACATCCCGGCGGCGCTGAACGGGGCGTGGTGGGGCTTGGGAGGCGGCAACAGCACGAAAGTGATGGTCTCGAATACCAGCGACATTCCGCAGTTCGCCAACGTTTATCTGGACTTCCAGGGCAAGCGGCACACGTTGAACCCGCCGTTGAGTTTTGCCCCTTATGAAACTAAGGTGCTGGATATTGCGCAGTTGATCGAGGGGTTAGGCGTTGATCCGGCGGAGGCGAGCTCGGGCGGCATCACAATTGTGCAGGTTGGTCCGCATCCGGCATTGATTGCCAATGGCAAGATCACCGACCCGGCCACCGGGTTTTCATCCACGAGTGATTTCCCCGCTCCCGACGTTCAGGTTGCGAGCGCCCTGCACGCCGTCGGATTGCCGATTGGCAAGCCCACGAAGGATTCGCCTTTCGCAGGCGCCGGGACGTTTATTCCTCATGTCGTAGTGCGCAACCTGCTCTCTACGCCGCAGACGGTAACGATCACGGTGGAGTATCCCGTAGCGGCCGTGTCCTCGCCTGTAGCGGCGGCATCCCTGCCGCCGGGCGTTTCGTCTTCATCTGATGCGGCAGCGCCTCCGTCGCCGGTCGGGGCAAACCAAACGGCGGCGGGGACGCCGCCTCTACAGGGCGCAGGGGAAGCAGTGCTTCCCGTCAGCAGCGCCTCTACGGCATTGCTCGATCCGGTTGCGGCGCAGGATGGGAAGCACTCGCTACCCACCGGGCAGTACGTGCTCTCGCCGATCACGGTAGCCGGATACAGCACCGAAGATATTTCTCTCGCGTCTGTGATGAACGAATTGCCGTTGCCCCTGCCTTTCTGTTCCATTCGCATCCAATATAGCGGCGCGCCCGGGTCGGCTGAGGCGGAGGCTTCAAGCGTAGAGAGCGGAAGCAACATGGTTGTGGACGCGCGTGCCGAGAACGAAGGAAACGGCTGGGTAGGCTCTGGCGCGAACCCTTGGCATCTGGATAAAGACACCGACTCTGTTCTGTTCCTAACCAACATGAGCGATAAGCCATGCCCCATCGGCTTTGAGATGACGGCCAACGGCGTGCACTACTATCTGACCAATCTCAATCTGAATCCCCACGAGACACGCGCCATTGATATCCGTGCGCTGCGCGACGCTCATGTTGCGGACTTCAAAGGCAACAACATCCCCGCCGCTGCTACCAATGGCAGCGTCAATTGGGTACGGTTAGATGACGTGCTCGTGGAAGGCCGCTTAATGGTAATCAAGCGCCACGAAGGT
>JBOGJX010000070.1:0-5008 GCA_050745285.1 Terriglobia bacterium | reverse complement strand
AGGGAAAGGTCTTTCCCGGTGTATGAAAGCGGTGCCGATAAGCTAGGGAGCTTAAGCAGAAAGGCGCTTGTGGCCGCCGTTGGGTTTTATACCCTGGGCGGGGCGTATAGGGCCAGGTGCAGTGAGTACAACGCTTGCATGACCTTGTTTTATAAGCAGCAAAACGCCGACCTGATGGCTGCCAGGGCCAGGGCAAGGGCATTATTAAAGGAGATTAAAGAGTTGGCTCCCAAGGCGCGAGAGCTTGCATTGAGCGCATTAAAGCGACTCGAAGCCGAGCGCGGAACGGCGCCGGGAGACACAAATTCACATGCCCAAACGTGCTGACATCCACAAAATCCTGATTATTGGCTCAGGGCCGATTGTGATTGGCCAAGCGTGCGAGTTTGACTACTCGGGAAGCCAGGCGTGCAAGGCGCTGCGCGCGGACGGCTACGAGGTGGTGTTGGTGAATTCAAACCCGGCCACCATCATGACGGACCCGGAGCTTGCCGACCGAACGTATATCGAGCCGCTGACAGCAGAATATCTGGAAGCAATTATCGCACTGGAAAAGCCCGATGCCCTGCTCCCCACGGTGGGCGGGCAGACGGCGCTCAATCTCGCTGTAGAGCTGGCGGAGAAGGGTATTCTCGAAAAGCACAAAGTGCAACTGATCGGCGCTTCGCTTCATGCCATCAAGATGGCCGAAGACCGGCTATTGTTCAAGGACGCGATGCGCAAGGTGGGGCTGGAGGTTCCGCGCAGCGTCCTGGTGAATAACGTCGAATCCGCGCTCGAAGCTGCGGACCAAATTGGCTTCCCCATTATTATCCGTCCGTCGTTCACGCTGGGCGGCAGCGGCTCGGGAATCTCCTATAACCGGGAAGAGTTCAAGGACATGGTGCAGTACGGGATTGAGATGAGCCCGGTGCACGAAGTGCTCGTGGAAGAGTCGGTGATCGGATGGAAAGAATACGAGCTTGAGGTGATGCGCGACCACGCGGACAACGCCGTGGTCATCTGCTCGATTGAGAACGTGGATGCCATGGGCGTGCACACCGGTGATTCCATCACCGTGGCGCCCGCGCAGACGCTGACAGACAAGGAATACCAGGTGATGCGCGACGCGGCGTTCCGCGTGATCCGCGTGGTCGGGGTCGAAACGGGCGGCTCGAACATTCAGTTTGCCGTTGACCCGCGCACGGGCCGCATGGTGGTGATTGAGATGAACCCGCGAGTGTCCCGCAGCTCGGCGCTGGCCTCGAAGGCCACCGGCTTCCCCATCGCCAAGATCGCGGCTCGCCTTGCCGTTGGGTATCGGCTCGATGAAATTCCGAATGACATCACACAGAAAACCCCTTCCTGTTTTGAACCCAGCATCGACTATGTGGTGGTGAAAATCCCCAAGTGGGCGCGCGAAAAGTTTCCCGACGCCGACCACACGCTGGGCACGCAGATGAAATCGGTGGGCGAGGTGATGGCTATCGGACGCACGTTTAAGGAAGCATTGATGAAGGGCGTTCGCTCGCTTGAAACCGGCCGCAAAGCGCCCGCGCCGCCCGAGGATGCAGACGAGTTGCAGCGGCGCCTGGCCATCCCGCATCCCGAGCGGTTATGGGATGTGTTCCATGCGCTTCGCGCCGGGATGAGCGTCGAGCAACTGGCGGAGCTGACGCGCATTGACCCGTGGTTCCTGGATCAGATGCGCCAGATCGTTGAGATGCAGGGCGAGTTGAAGCGGTACGAGGTGAACTCCGTCCCGGCTCCGGCTCTTCTTGAAGCAAAACGGCTTGGACTCTCGGACGGCGACCTCGCGGCGCTGTGGAACACGACGTCCGATCAGGTGCGGGACCGGCGCTTGAAGTTGAACGTCCGGCCTGTTTTCAAGCGCGTGGATACTTGCGCGGCAGAGTTTGAATCCTTCACGCCGTATCTCTATTCCACTTATGAAACCGAAGACGAGGCCGAGCCCACGAACCGGAAGAAGATCATGATACTCGGCAGCGGACCCAACCGGATCGGGCAGGGAATCGAGTTCGATTATTGCTGCTGCCACGCGGCGTTTGCCTTGAAGGAAGAGGGCTATGAGACGATCATGGTGAATTGCAATCCAGAGACCGTCTCAACCGATTATGACACCGCGGACCGCCTCTATTTTGAGCCGCTCACCTTTGAGGACGTCATGGCGATTGTTGACCGCGAGAAGCCCACGGGCGTCATTGTTCAGTTCGGCGGCCAGACGCCGCTGAACCTGGCGAACCGGTTGAAACACGCGGGCGTGCCGATTGTGGGCACGTCGCCTGAATCCATCGAGCTGGCTGAGGACCGGAAGCATTTTGGCGCGTTGCTCGCGCGGCTGGGCATTCCGCAACCGGAAAACGGCGCGGCGATGAACGTGGAAGAGGCGGTTTCCATCGCCAAGCGCATCGGCTATCCCGTGCTGGTGCGGCCCTCCTATGTGTTGGGCGGCAGGGCCATGGTGATTGCGTATAATGAGCGAACCCTGGTCGATTACGTTGAGCGCGCCGAAGAGCTGCAGCGGGCTTTCCCGATCCTGGTCGACCGGTTTCTGGAAAACGCTACCGAGGTTGATGTGGACGCTCTCTCGGACGGAGAGCAGGTGCTGGTGGCCGGCATTATGGAGCACATCGAAGAGGCCGGAATACATTCTGGGGATAGTTCTTGCGTTCTGCCTTCGGTCGAGATTACCGAAAATCTGCGCCAGGAGCTGAAGGAATACACTGTACAACTGGCGCACGCCCTGAACGTGATCGGGCTGATGAACGTGCAATACGCCATTCAGAACGGGAAAATTTATGTGCTTGAAGTGAACCCGCGCGCTTCGCGGACGGTGCCCTATGTGAGCAAGGCCACCGGCGTGCCTCTGGCGAAGATCGCGGCGCGCTTGATGGTGGGCCGCAAGCTGAGTGATTTTTCTTTGGGTGATGAATTGAAGGTGAATTATTACTTCGTAAAGTCGCCGGTGTTTCCCTTCATGAAGTTTCCTGGGGTGGACACGATTCTGGGGCCGGAAATGAAATCCACAGGCGAAGTGATGGGTGTTGGCGAAAGCTTCGGCCAGGCGTTCGCGAAGGCGCAGTTGGCGGCAGGCCAGCGCATTCCAAGCTCGGGGCGTGTTTTCTTTTCCGTGAACGATCATGACAAGTCTCAGGCTGTGCCCGTGGCGCGCGATCTTCATCAACTCGGCTTCACGCTAGTCGCCACGCGCGGCACGGCGCAGGCGCTCGCAGCCGCAGGGCTGCCGGTTGAGCGCGTCTTCAAGGTGAACGAAGGACGCCCGAACGTGGTGGACCTGATTAAGAGCGCGAAGTTGGACTTGATTATTAACACGCCGCTCGGCGGGCCATCGCATTATGATGAGAAGGCCATCCGGCGCGCTGCCGTGCAGCATGGGATCACCTGCATCACCACGCTTTCCGCCGCCGCCGCAGTGGTGAGCGGAGTCCGAGCCCAGCGTGAGCCGTATATTCAGGTCTTCAGCCTGCAAGGGCTGCACGCGGCAGGCACAGACGCTGGCCGTCAGGTATCAGGTGTCAGGAAAAGCCGTTGATTGTCCATCGCAAGTAGGAATGCGAACCTTGATGCGCTCAAGTCAATTTTCTCGCATTGCCCTTCATCGACATTCCGCGCAGCGAGCGATGAATCCGGGCAACAGGGGCGACCGGCAACGGACTACAAACGACGAACTGTTTTTCCCTGACACCTGAAACCTAACACCTGAAACCTGGTTCTAAATATGACCAACAAACAAATCATCGAGCATCTAAGCGGAGTGATTCCGCCGGTTGCCACGCCGTTCAATCGCCGCGGTGGGATAGACGAGGGCGCGCTCCTGGCGAATCTTGTGCAATACGCCGGCACGGGACTTTCCGGCGTCCTGGTGGCAGGATCGACAGGCGAGACGGCCTTTCTGACGAATGAGGAACGGCTCCGCCTGGTTGAGATCGCGCGAACCATCATCAAGCCGCCCCAGTTGCTGATGGCGGGCACTGGGCTTGAAAGCACGGCGCAAACCGTGACACTGAGCCGTGAAGCCATCGCGCGCGGCGCGGATGCCGTGCTGGTGCTCCCGCCATGTTATTACAGGCCGGCCATGCGGCCTGCAGTCCTTGAGACCCATTTTCGGGCGGTAGCGGATGGAATCCGGCGTCCGCTCTTGATTTATTCAATTCCGCAATTCACGGGCTTCGCCATGGACCCCGCGATGATTGGACGGCTTTCGCGGCATCCGAACATCTCCGGCATCAAAGAAAGCTCGGGAAATCTGGATTTGGACCGCGCCATTCTGCGCAAATCGAGGAAGGATTTCCGTGTGTTCATCGGTTCCGCTCTAGCCCTTCCCGTGGCCTTTGAGCTGGGAGCTTGTGGCGCCATCCTCTCCCAAGCGAACTTCGAGCCGCAGATCTGCATGGGCCTTTACGAGGCCTCTCGCCGGGGAGACACGAAAGCGGCCGCCAAGCTGAGCGACAGGCTGTGGATTCTCGCCCAGAAAATTACCGGACCATATGGGATTCCCGGCATTAAGCACGCGCTGGATTTGTCGGGTTATCGTGGAGGAATTCCCCGCCCGCCACTGCTGCCTCTCGCGCTTGCCGACCGGAGGAAGATCGCGGCAGCGCTGAAACAGGCGCGCACAGGACTGGATGTGTGAAGCGCTTGTCGTTTTGTAGGGTCGCTGCTTGCCGCGCCCCGACGTCATTTTCATCCCAAGTGGTGCGCCGCAGGCGCATAAGGTCTGCCCTGAAAAGTTCGGTCAAAATCCCTCACCCGGCTCGCTCCGCTCGCCACCCTCTCCCCAAGGGAGAGGGGCGGGAAAAAGTAAGGAGGCCCGCCCTCTCCCAGCGGGAGAGGGGGGACCGCGGGGAAGCAGTGCTTCCCGTCGCGGTGGGTGAGGGCCTTTTCATGGCCTTGCGGGTGTCGCAAACGCCATGACCACTCAATAGGAGTCGATGCCAAAGTCTATGTCTTCACTCAATCGAGTCCGCCTTCGAGGCATCACCTGGAA
>JBOGJX010000069.1:0-3403 GCA_050745285.1 Terriglobia bacterium | reverse complement strand
ATGATGGCCTTCGTCAACCGCTGACATTCGGAAAGCCATTGATTCGATGCAGGGGCAGATTCTTCGCGTTGCTCAGCAGACATCCCGAACGGCTTTTTCAGCAGCCTGCTGCCCCTGAAGTTTCGGTTAACAGAACGGAAGGGCGCGGTTTCGACCGCGCCGGAGGCGCCCTCACCCAGGTTCTGCAAGCGCATGGGGCGGCGGTTCGAATCGTGCTGGCGGCCAGCAATAAGTATCCCCGGCAGAGCCGGGGGGACTCTTATAATTGCATTAGCTTAGAAAGACAATCGCTGCGCTTGCTGCCGGCAAATCGACGGCGTATTGTCCGTGAGCCCTTGTGAGGGGCTCTTCCTGCTGCGCAACCCATGCGCCATCGGATGAGACTTCAGCTCCAGCAAGCCGCACTTCAGTCGTACTCTCCACGCTGGGAGCGGTGAGGCGCCAGAGTGTTGCCTTGCGCGCCGGGGTTCCCATACCCAAAGTTGCATGAACCGCTTGCCGCTCATCCTTGTTGAAGATCGCAACGCGGAGCCCGGAACTTGTTTTGGCGGCGTAGGCAGTAACATTCGCAGCCTTTGCATCCACCCGCGTTTCGACCATCGTCGCCCCCGCAAATTCTTCTCCCATAAGCAGTCCGTAGTAAATCGGACGCGCCGAGAAGCCGGTCTCAATGCCACCCGCAATCGGGGTGTAGATTCCATTGCCGCCGCCGTGGAAATTTACGCCGGCATAGCCCCTTTGGGCAAGAAATAACATGTAATCAGCGGCCCACAAGGCCGACGCGAATGTATCGCTGACGCCGCGCTTGCCGCCGTTGTAACAAGAATTGCCCTCCGTCATGCGGAATGGACGATGGCTCTTGCGACTCGCTTCCATAATTTGCGGGGTGTACTTCAGTAAGCGCGGATCGCGCGCCAGCAGGCGGTCGATGGTCATGCGCGGATCTGTCGGCGGCCCCTCCGCATAGTAGTGTCCGCTCAACAGGACGATCTCGTTTGCGGCCTTTTCAGCAAACTCCACGACCCAATCCGTCGCCTCGAGGTTTGCCACGTCGGGCGCGCCGAATGGCGCATCGGGAACCTTCCCGCGAACCGCCTTGAAGAATTCCTGCCACTGCGAAAAATAGCCGTCGAAATTCCAACCCGCGGGTCGCAGATCCCAGGGGCGGTTGCGGTGGTAAAGGTCGGGCTCGTTCCCGATTTGGAATGCGATCAGGCGACGGCCCACGCTGTCGCTTACGGCCTTAGCTTCCTGAGCAGCCTGCTCTGGGATGCCCTTTCCCAGGTTGAGGCCGTAGATGAGCTGCCAGCCGGTTGCATCGAGGAAACCAGCGAGATTTCGAATGGCTTCGGGCGTCACCGGCGTCCGGCGCAGCCGCCTTCCCGCACGGCGTTTGTAGTGGGCGGGATTTTGCACGGCTTCAGAAGTTGCCGGCGAACGGGGCTTTGCGCCCCCTGTATCGGGACCCACTTCAGCCGCGTCTGTGGCCTCAGCCGGAGCGCCTGCTGGGGACCATACCGTGAACTCACTCGTGTTACCGCCGATGCGCAACACGCCTTGTTTCGAGAGCCGCCGGAAGAAAGCAATCAGAGCCTTGTTTGCGGGCGCAAAAAATCCGGGATGCGCAAGCTGCGCCGCCTCGTAGCTGAGTCCGTTATAGTTCTGTGGAACAGTAGCCACGCTGTTTTCCGAATGCACTGTGATGGAGACACCAACTCCCTCCGGCGTCTCCCGCCCCTGGAACGGTCGCCCCAAAGCTACTCCCGCGCTGCCGAGCGCGAAAACATGAACAAACGATCGTCGATTCATTCTGGCCTCCGAAATGGAAATATATGTAGAATCACTGGCGTAGTCACTGCACAGGCGGAACCAGCAAAATCCTTCTCTGGCGGAGTTTCTGCGCGGCGCACACAAGCTGCGGGCTCGTGGATGCGCTTCCCCAGCCTACGAGTCCTTCATCGGTCAGCACCGCGATCAGAGCGTATGGATGCAGTCGTCCGGGCGGAGCTCATTGCTCCATCCTCCTTTTGGAGTTCGTTCGCGCAGGCCCGCAGCGCGGATTTCACGAATCTTCATATGGCCATTGTCCGTCATCGACCGAACGTGGACAGCACCGCGCAAAGTGTGCGCCAGACTCATCGATCCGGGTCTCCGTTGTTTTCACCGGAAGTCCCCGGTCCTCCGGAACGCTCCACATCCAGTGTGCCCCTCAGCGGAATATCCGCCGAAGACCTTCCAACCATGATCTCGAAGGCGCCTGGAACAACCACCCAGTGCATATTACGGTCGAGCAACATAAGATCTTTGGGCGTCAACCGGAAACTGACGGTCTTCTTTTGACCCGGCGCGAGCGCGACCCTCTGGAAGCCGCGCAACTGCTCTACGGGAGTAGAGACTGGACCCACGCGCTCGTGGATGTAAAGCTGAACGGTTTCTATTCCAGGCCGTTTCCCCGCATTCTGCACATCAACATAAACTGTGTCGTTGCCTTCAGCACGGATTTTGGGCGGATCAATGCGGAGGTTACTGTACTGAAATTGAGTGTAGCTCAGTCCGTAACCGAATGGGTAGAGCGGGGAGCCGGGCATTTCCACGTACCCATCCAAGTGGGTCCAGCCGTGATTTATCCAGTATGCCTTTGAGGGCTTGCTGTCATAATAGGCGGGCAACTGCCCGACGCTGCGAGGAATGGTAATCGCCAGCCGGCCGCTTGGATTATAGTCTCCAAAGAGCACATCGGCTACTGCCTTGCCGCCAAGTTCACCCGGCTCCCAGGCCTCAACGATCGCGGGCACATGAGCAGCCGCCCAGCGGACGGAGAGCGGGCGGCCATTGATCAGCACCACAACCGTGGGTGTGCCCGTCGCGGAGACCGCTTTTATGAGGTCCCCTTGCACGCCCGTTAAGTCCAGGCTGGCCACATCATAGCCTTCGCCATCTGTCGGGTGATCCTCCCGGTTCGTTGTGTGGCTCTCCCCAAACTCTTCGCCAACGACGACAACCGCGAGCTCGGCGCTTTTTGCTGCCTGGATTGCTTCGCCAAATCCGCTCTTATCGTCCCCTAGTATATTGGACCCTTTTGCGTAGACCACTTTCGTTTGCGGGCCAACGCTTTCCTTGATGCCTTCGAGAATTGTAGTGACCGGCTGGAGAACCTTCGACGGGGTATAATCGCCGAGCTGGTTCAACGCGTTATCCGCATCAGGGCCGATCACCGCGATTGATTTTAGATTCTTTCCGAGGGGCAACAGATTCTTCTCGTTCTTCAAGAGAACAATCCCTTCCCGAGCGGCCTGGAGCGCCAGTTCCTGATGGGCCTTGGAATGCACAATCTTCACAGCCCGCTCCGGGTCAACATAGGGATCCGTAAAGAGTCCGAGCCGGAATTTCTCCTCCAGCACCC
>JBOGJX010000068.1:0-7314 GCA_050745285.1 Terriglobia bacterium | reverse complement strand
CAGAGTTTTAAAAGCAAAACTCTGCGCTACACGGGCGGGTCGTAGGGTGGCGTATATCCACAGACATCAAAATCGATGTCTGCGCCACCCATATTCGTGGAACACACACGCCAGCATATGCGTATTGGCCTACAGCGGGGCCACGTGTCGTCCTGCATGCGGCGTCTGCGCCCGCTTTTGCGTCGCTGTGGCGGTAAGAATGAGACAAGCGGCGGCCAGGGTCCGCCGCTTGGACTAGAGTTGTTTCTCGGATTCCCGGAGGAGTGACTGGGCATGGGACAAGGAAACGAAGATTTGATGCAAGACCTTCGCTACGGCGTGCGCACGCTGCGGCGCAGTCCGGGGTTCACGGCAACGGCCATTCTGGCGCTGGCCCTGGGCATTGGCGCGACCACGGCCATCTTCTCCGTGGTCAACACGGTGCTGCTCGAGCCGCTGCCGTATCCCCATGGCAATCGCATCGTTCAGCTTACACTTCGCCGTCCGCGAGGATTTCAAAGCAGCCTCGCCGTTCCGGAGTTTATGGCTATGCGGAGCGCGGGGCAGGCGCTTGAAAACTTTTGCCTCTACGATTTTGGCGGGCCGGGCGTAAACCTCACCGGCGGTGACCGCCCCGAGCAACTCAAAGGCATTCACGTGTCAGCCGCCTACTTCTCGCTGTTCGGCGCGCCGATGGCTCTGGGGCGGCCATTCAACGCCGGGGAGGACCGGCCCGGCGGTCCGCGCCTTGCCGTTATCAGCTACGGTTTATGGCGCGGCCGGTTTGGGGGAGATCGCGGCATTGCCGGCAGAACCATCCAGTTGGGAAACGAGCCTTATGTGGTGACCGGAGTACTTGGCCGCGGCTTCCACCCGGATCCGCCGGCCGACATCTGGCTTCCCTTGCAGGCCAATCCCAACAGCGTTGACGAAGCGCATTATCTGCTCGGCGCCGCCATGCTCAAACCCGGCGCCACCCTTCAGCAGGCGAACGCAGAGTTAAAGATCGCTACGGCCGCCTTCAAGCGGAAATTCCCGGCGTTTGAGACAACAATGGGAACCGGTATAACGTTTTCCGCGAGAAAGTTGCAGGATGCTGAGGTGGGCAACGTCCGCTCCGCTCTGCTGGTGCTGCTGGGCGCGGTGGGCTTTGTGCTGCTCATCGCCTGCGCCAACGTCGCGAACCTGTTGCTGGCGCGGGCAACCATCAGGAAGCGTGAGATCGCGATTCGGGCGGCGCTCGGCGCCGGTCGGGGCCGCATCATTCGCCAACTCCTCACCGAAAGTGTGCTCCTATCTCTGGCCGGCGGGGCAGTTGGCCTCGTTCTAGGGTATGTGGGCGTGCGCGCGCTGCTGGCCATCAACCCGGGTAATATCCCGCGCATCGGGGAGGCGGGTTCCGCCGTCACGCTGGATTGGCGCGTGCTCGTCTTTACAGTGGTGGTCTCCGTGCTCACTGGAATACTGTTTGGATTGATCCCGGCGTTCAACGCATCGCGCTCCGACCTCAACGCCACGCTCAAGGAGAGCGGCACGCGGGCCGGAACCGGACTGCGGCAGAACAAGTCACGCTCGATCCTGGTGATTACCGAAATGGCCTTGGCCCTGGTCTTGCTCGTGGGCGCGGCCCTCCTCATCCGGACGTTTGTTGCGATGCGGATGGTCGATCCGGGATTTGATCCGCACAACGTTCTGACCATGCAGATGTCTCTTACCGGAGAGCGCTTCAAGAAGACGGCGGCCGTTGCGCAAATGGAGCGTGAGGCGCAGGAACAAATTGGCAGCATACCTGGAGTCGTTCATGTGGCGGCCGCCTGCAATCTGATGCTCGAAGGTGGATACGACCTGCCGTTCAACATTCTGGGAAGCGCCCCGGCAGGTAAGAGCCCCTACACGGGCGATGCGGAATGGGCTTTCGTCTCGCCCCAGTTTTTTAAGGTGTTCCAGATTCCGCTGCTCCGCGGGCGGCTGTTCACCGACTTCGATACGGCCGCGGCCCCACATGTGGTGATCATCAATGAAGCCATGGCGAAGCAGTATTGGAAGAAAGTCAATCCGGTGGGAGAGCAGATCGTCATCGGCAAAGGTGTTGGTCCGGAGTTTGACGAGCCTGCGCGCCAGATCATTGGCATCGTGGGCGACGTGAGGGCCGATGGCCTCAACCGTAACGCTCCGCCGCTCATGTACGTGCCCGCCGCCCAAATTAATGATGGCGTCACGGCGCTCTCTAATAGTCTTGCCCCCATCTATTGGACGATCCGCACCAGGACTCCTCCGTTTGCGCTCAGCGCACAGATCCAGCGCCAGCTTCGCATCGCCAGCGGAGGACTGCCGGTGGCGCATATCCGGTCCATGGACCAGGTGGTGGCGGAATCCACAGCGCGCACCAGCTTCAATATGGCGCTGCTCACAATCTTCGCGGCGGTCGCTTTGCTCCTGGCCGGAATTGGGATTTACGGGCTGATCGCCTACTCGGTGCAACAGCGAACCCACGAAATTGGCATCCGCATGGCGCTCGGGGCGAGTCCGCGCGATGTGCGCAATATGGTCGTGGTGCAAGGCATGCGGCTCGCGCTGATCGGGGTGGTCATCGGTGTTGGCGTGGCGTTCGGGCTGACGCGGCTGATCGCGAGCATGCTCTATGGCGTAAGGGCGCGCGATCCCATCGTGTTCATTGCAGTCGCCGTGGTGCTTAGTCTGGTTGCGTTGTTGGCTACGTTCTTTCCCGCCCGCCGGGCGTCGCGCGTTGACCCCGTTGTAGCTCTTCGCTGCGAATGAGGCTGAAAACAGTAGGTGGTGCGCAGAGTTTTGTTTTTGAAACTCCGCGGCCTTTTGCCTTCTGCGTTGTTTCGCCTCATTTGTCCGTTTGTCTCGCAGAGTGGCGCAAAGTCGCCACCCGCGGCCTTTTTGATGTCTGCTGGTGTGCATCTCAAGCGGGACAAGCCATGGCATGTCTGCGCCACCCACAAATCATTCGATACACAGGAAAAGCCACAGAGTTTTAAAAGCAAAACTCTGCGCTACACGGGCGGGGCGTAAGGGGGGCGCCACGGGCTTCCAAGCTGTCAAGAATCCCTTGCGTCCCTTCCTACCTCTGGTAAGATTCAACCATGAGTCGCCCGGGTAATCCGTTTGTCTCCTGTGATCCTCCGAGCACTGTTAAGTTAGAGTTGCCGCTCGACACGTTAATCGTTGGTGATTCTACCGAAACGTTGCAAACTTTCCCGCCCGCGTCCGTACATCTGATTCTTAGCGACATACCCTACGGCATAGGCGCCGAGGATTGGGACGTTTTACACGACAATACAAATTCCGCTCTTTTGGGGTCGAGTCCGGCCCAAGAGAAATCCGGCGCTATTTTTCGCAAGAGGGGCAAGCCGATCAATGGATGGTCGGAAGCCGATCGCGCCATCCCAAGCCAGTATTATGACTGGTGCTCAAGTTGGGCGGCCGGGTGGCTCCGCGTGTTGAAGCCAGGTGGGACGGCGTTCGTTTTCGCAGGGCGGCGATATGCGCATAGGTGCACATGCGCGCTGGAGGATGCCGGATTCTCCTTTAAGGACATGCTGTGTTGGATGCGTGAGCGCGCACCTCATAGGGCTCAGCGTGTAAGCGTGGTTTTTGATCGCCGCGGAGATCGTGTTTCTTCAGAAGAATGGGAAGGGTGGAGGGTGGGCAACCTCCGGCCGTCCTTCGAGCCGGTCTTATGGTTCACAAAGCCGTACAAAATAGGCACGACTGTTGCCGATAATGCTCTGTGCTATGGCATCGGGCCATTTAACGAGGAGGAGTTCCTTCGCTATGTTCGCCGGCCGGACAACATCCTTGATTGCGGATTTTCCCCTGGGGAGGCTGGGCTGCACCCGACCCAAAAGCCCGTGCGGCTTATGCAGGCCTTGATTGCGCTGACGACGAAGCCAGGCCAGGTTGTCCTCGACCCATTTGCCGGCGGAAGCGGCTCAACCGCACTAGCGGCTCGAAACCTTGGGCGGCACTTTATAGCGTGTGAGAGAAACACAGAGTACGCGGCCATTTTCCGGCAGAGGCTGCAAAACGATTTGTTACCGTTCACGTGAGGGAAAGTATTCCATTGTCTGCCAGTGAATGGATCACTTTTGGTCGTAAATTCTTGGAGTGTCCTGGGATCGCCTAAAAGACTCCCTTGCGGATTTCCCGCCGTCTGATTATGATTGCACACGATGGTTCCGCGTATAATCAATGTCGCCTCCGTCCCTCACCGCAGTCCGTTCCGATATCCCGGAGGCAAGACGTGGTTGGTTCCGTATATCCGGCAGTGGATGCAAAACCTAACACACCGCCCGTTGGAGTTTGCAGAGCCGTTCGCTGGTGGAGGAATCGTTGGGCTTTCCGTTCTGTTTGACGGCTTGGCCGAGAAGCTTACGCTTGTCGAAATCGACCGGGATATAGCTTCAGTATGGAAGACCATCCTAAGTCTTCAAGGCGAACGACTGGCTTCGGAGATTATGTCCTTCCGATTATGCGAACAGTCCGTGCGGTCGTGCCTTTCCAGCAGCCCCAAGAATCAGTTCGACCGTGCATTCCAAACGATCCTGCGCAACCGTGTCCAGCGGGGCGGGATTATGGCCCCTGGAGCAAGCCTCATGAAGCAGGGAGAAAACGGGCGCGGGCTAGCTTCGCGCTGGTATCCAGAGACTCTAGCGCGGCGGATTCTGTTAATTTTCGAAAGCAAGCATCGGATTAGATTCGGACAACAGGACGGTATTCAGTTCATCCGTAACAACGCAGACCGCAACGAGATAGCCTTCTTCATTGACCCGCCCTATACGGTGGCCAGCCGGAGGTTGTACGTCCACTCGCAGATCGACCATGAGAAGCTATTCCGGGAAACTTCCGCGCTAAAGGGGGACTTCCTGATGACCTACGACGACACTAAGCCGGTCCGGACACTGGCATCCCGGTTCGGATTCGACACGCATAAAATCCCCATGAAAAATACCCATCATGAGATCATGAGCGAGCTGTTAATCGGTCGTGATCTTGGATGGGCCAGAAAGCCGCCCCAATTTGGCCAAGATTCGCTTTTCGAAGACGTCCAGGCTCACGGGTACGCCAGCCGTTAGGCCTTCTACTGAATCCTCGAGCGTTGTGAATTGAACCCCGTCCCGAACCAGCCGGTAACGTCCATTCGCAGTCGCTTCATACGTCACGACGAACCAAGCGACATCACAGTTAGTGATATGGGGCACCGTTCGCATCTTCCCCATTGCGAGAAAGAAACTGTGATCCACAACAACCGCCATCTTCTTGCCCCATCTTCTCAGGGGCGGAACCTTGATTTGCAGTTGGGGCATGAGACGCTTCGGGCCGCTACTGCGATAGTCGGGCCGTCGCAAAACGTCAGGGAATGGCAGCGTATCCCCGGCATGATCCCGGATGGCCGCGAAATCGTTTTTCATGGCACGGCCCTGGAAGTAAACGGCTTGGACTTCCAGGGCGCACCATGAAAGTGGTCTGCTATTAGGCACGACTAAAACCCTGTCAATCCGCCCAACATCAGAAGGGACCGCCTCGATTTCCGGAGAGGGAGGCGACTCCAGAAAACCAATCTCGCCGAGTATCAGTGGATCGCCGGAACTCAAAATGGTTTCCCCGACCCACCGGTAAATGAGCTGGTTCTCTTCGAAGCGAGCGGGGCATACCGTGCGCAACTGGCCAGGTTCGCCGGCTACTGGCCTGACCTTTCCTGTTTGTGGCGATTTCTCATATAGACGTAGGGAACAAACCCCGCCCGGCTTGTTGCAGTTTACTTCTTTTTGAAAGGGGCACCGGAACGCAGGTTGTTCAGCTTTCGGGAGATGTTGCACGTCGGCGAGTTTGTGGCGTTCCTCCGCGCTGAGTGCGGTAAGGGGCACACCGTACCACTCTCCGATCCCGAACCTAAGTTGTGGCAGCTTTGGCTTCTTCGTTTCCGGCACAGGCGAGGATGCTATCACAAGGAGGGTGAAAACAAAAAGGCTGGACGCCGGCGACGCCCTGCCCGTCCGACCCCCCGCGCTCGCAGGTCTGAAGAAGCGAAGGAGGGCCTTTCCCAGCGCATAGACGGCGGTCAGGTGGTGCTCACGTTGACAGGGAATGGTCTTTCGGTTAGGCTCACAAATCGAGAAGCATTCAAAACCAGTTGAGGGTTCTACCATGAAAGACCAGTCTAAAGGAATCGTGAATTGGGGCTTTGCCGCCGTGCTGGTTATGGTGACACTCCCCGGCGTACAGGCGTTGGGCGCCGGGGCATGGGCAGGCCAGTCAGCGCAACAATCCCCGCCGGCTCAAGCGGCTCAACCCACTCAGTCAGCCCAACCCGCTCAGTCAGGACAATCGAGCCAGCCGCCTCAGCCGACCCCATCAAGCCCATCGGGCCAATCAGGCCAACCGGCCCCTTCACTGCGAAACCCGCAACCTGCTCCCGCTCCCGCCTCCGCCGCGCCGCAGATCAACCCTGAGGAAAAGAAGGCATACGATTTGATCACCCAGGAGCTTGATCCGGCAAAACAGCTTGCGCTGGTGAAGGACTTCGAGAAGAAATATCCAAAGAGCGTCTTTCTCAGTGATGTATACTTTTTCGGGGCCAGCGCGGAGGAGCAGCAGAATGACGCGGCGGACGCCCTGACTTACGGTCAAAAGAGTCTGAAACTGGGCCCGAATAACTTGCGCAGCCTTATTCTGGTGTCGGGGCTTCTGCCGCTTCCCCAGGCGTTGCAGGGCACGGTAGATCAGAAGGAACAGCAGTTAACCATGTCCGAGGATGACGCCAACCGCGCCCTACAGCTCCTCGCCCGAATTCAGGCGCCGTCGACCGAGGCTGCCGACCAGTTTGCCAAGGGAAAGCAATTGATCGAGGCGCAGGTCCACGCGGCCCTGGGCATGGCGCACCTGCAAAAGGCCGTTCTTGCGCCCGGACCCCCGGACGCGGCCGAGCTTGCCGCATCCGAGCAGGAGTTCAAATCCGCGGTGGCAAGCCCGCAGCCCAATCCGCAGGACTACTACCGCCTGGGCGAGGTCTACACTCGTGAGAACAAGCTAGACGACGCCATCAGCGCCTTTACTCAATCCGCGCAACTTGGCCAAGGCAAAATGATTGAGCGGTACGCTAATGCCATGGTCCAGCGGTTGAAGGCGCAAAAGGTCAAGCCGAGCGCGGCGCCTGCGCCCGCGCCTGCGAAACACTAACAGGAAAGGGAATTGGGCGTGGACCTTCTCCTTCGCCCCTAACAGCCGGCCATGTCGCCTTACGGCATCTGCAAAGCCATGAAAAAGGGCTTTCGGAAGGGCATGGCTTTAGCCATGCCGCCAGGAAAC
>JBOGJX010000067.1:0-4371 GCA_050745285.1 Terriglobia bacterium | reverse complement strand
GCATTACTATGTTAAGTCGGTTTAGCAGTAGTCAGGGCACGGCTTCAGCCGTGCCACGGAAGCCCTCACCCACCGCTTCGCGGTCCCCCCTCTCCCTGAGGGAGAGGGGGGGGTGAGGGAGGCCACGCTTACGGCATGGCTAAAGCCATGCCCTGACAGCACTAAAGAGAACTTAACATAGTAATACTAACGTCCGGTGAATTGATGACCGAATGAATCAATTCCCTGTTGGACGCTGTTCTACGGAATTAAAACGATCTTCCCATAGGCGCCGGGTTCCATCACGGCCTGATGGGCGCGAGGCGCTTCGGCAAGAGGAATGCGCTCCCCCGTCACCGGCCGCAGCGTGCCGTTCTCGAGGCCCGCGCCCAAGGCGGAGTGAATAACAAAAAGATCGGAAGGGGTAGCGTTCAAAAGCGTCATGCCCAGGATTGAGGCATCGCGGCCCATGATCTCGCGCGGATTGATCTCAACCGTTCCACGATTGCCAACGACTACCACGCGGCCGCCCCGTGCAAGCGCGGCCAGATCGCGGCCCAGGTTGACGTTCGCGAGCATCTCAACGATCACATCTACGCCGCGGCCGCCGGTGAGTGAACTCAACGCGTCGAGACCGTTGGGCGCGCGGTGATCCAGAACGTGATGCGCACCCTCGGCGGCCACAAGCTTCCGGCCCCGGTCGGTCCCCGCCGTGCCAATCACCCGCATGCCCGCCGCCCGCGCCAGTTGAACTGCGGCGATTCCCACGCCGCCACTCGCGCCATGCACCAAAATGGTCTCGCCCGCGACGGCATGAGCATGGTGGAAAAGCGCCCGGTGGGCCGTGGCATAGGGTACGCCAATCGCCGCGCCCTGCTCAAAAGTGACCGCCTCCGGTAAGGGATGCACCAATGCCGCCTTGCATAGAGCGAACTCTGCATACGCGCCACTCGACGTTCCCGCCACGTAGACCCGGTCGCCCGCCTTCCGGCCGCTCACCGCCGCGCCGACCGCTTCCAAGGCGCCCGCCGCATCCCAACCCGGAGTGTAAGGCAGCGAAGGCTTCACGGCGTAGGTCCCCGACCGGATGTAGGCATCTACGGGGTTCACCCCGGCCGCCTTCACGCGCACCACAACTTCATCGGCCGCTGGCCGGAGCGCGGCCACTTCCTCCAGCTTCATGACTTCCGGACCGCCGAATTGCGCTACTCGAATCGCTTTCATGGAATGTCCCTCCGAATTTCGCTCCGTCTTTAGAGTGCCGGGCGCTCCTACAAGCCCGCGTTCTCGGCAATCAAGCGCGCAAAACTTGACCAATCGTCATTCTGGCGTCCAAGCGCAAGCCCAGTGAGCATGCGGTCCCGCACCAGACTCGCGACCGGCATGGGCGCCGCCGCGGCTTCCGCCGCCGCCAGAACCAGGCGTACATCCTTTAGCCCAAGAGCCATTTTGAATCCAACCGGCTGGTAATTATCGGATGCAATCAGACCACCGTATGTTTTATAAACCGGAGCGTTGAAGAGAGACGACGTGAGCATCTCGAGATAGCTCTTGGAGTCCACCCCGTACTTGCGCACCAGCGCGAAAGCTTCCCCCAGACTTTCGATCATCGCCGCAATCAGAAAATTTCCGCTGAGTTTCACGACGTTTGCAACCATGGGGTCTTCTCCCATGACGTAAGTGCGTTGGCCAACGGCGTCAAACAGCGGCTGCAGGCGCGCCACAACTTCGCGTGGCCCGGCAGGCACTACAAAAAGCTTTTGCGCGGCAGCGGCTTCGGGACGTCCGAAAACGGGCGAAGAGACATACGTTTGGCCCGCGTCGCGGTGGGCTTCTGTCAGACGTTTCGCCAACTCCACACTGATCGTGCTCATGGAGACGTGCGTGCCGCCGGGGCGAAGCGCGGCGAGCACTTTTCCGGAGCCGAAGATGACCTCTTCCGTGGCATGGTCATCCGAAAGCATGGTAACCACGAGGCCGGTCCCGGCGGCTTCCGCAGCGGTCACGGCAACTCGCGTGCCCAATCTTTCCAACTCTTCCGCGCGTGATCGCGTGCGATTATGGACCACGAGTGAATGACCCGCCTTGATGGCATTACGCGCCATGGGAAGACCCATCTGGCCGAGTCCAATCCATCCAATCTGCATCTTGATGTTCCTCCGGATTAAGTGAGCTTACCGGCGGGAATAGGCGACGCCGTTCCGCCAGCATGACAAAAGGCAGAATAACACCAAAGCGCTGTCGAATGCGTAGAGGTGGTAGCCACGGCAGGCTTGTGTGCCGTGGCTACCTTGCTCAATGGTATTTCCACAAGAAGATGAATGACATGGCAAAGCCAACCACCACCACGAAGACGCGCACGCGCGCCGGATTCATCTTCTGCGCGTAATGCGCTCCGCCGTAGCCTCCGATAATCGCACCGGTCAACATCAGCACGCCCTGGGGCCATAAAATAATTCGCGCCACGATGAAGGCGGCAATCGCCACGCCGTTGATGATTGTGCCCAAAAGGGTCTTCACGCTGTTCATAGCGTGAATATCACCAAGCGGCAGGAGAGTAAGAAAGGCGAGCATCAGGATGCCCATGCCGCCGCCGAAAAACCCTCCGTAGACTCCGGTCACAAACTGGAGCAATGACACTCCGCCCAGCGTCAGCGCGGATGGGCGCGCATTCGCTTCTTCTGATAAGCGCGAAGCCCTGAAGATCTTCTTTCCAAAGGTGAAAAATAGCGTCGCGGCCAGGAAAAGAAAGGGAATCAGCCGCAGGAAGGTTTCCTGCGGAGTATGCAGGAGCAGGCCCGCGCCGGTGAGCCCCCCCGCAAGGCTTGCAATCATCAACGGGACCAGCACGCGGGCGTTGCGAGGCAGCCGCTTGCGGTACGCCACGGCGCTCGCTACGCTCCCAGGCCATACGGCAACCGTGGATGTGGCGTTGGCCGGAATGGCCGGCACGCCGGTGAACAAAAGGGCTGGAAAGGTGAAGAAACTGCCCCCTCCCGCCACCGAGTTCAACACACCGGCCACGAGGGCGGCGGCAAAGAGAAGTATGGCCTGAGGAATCGTCATGACGGATAAAAAAGCGCACGTGGTTGCTAAAAAATCTTTTTGTCTGTCAGTCTGAGCTAACCGAAGAATCTACCTTTTTTTATTTTCAATATAACAAGCAGATGCTCATGTCGCTCGGAGACACCCGCAAAGCGTGAAAAGACCCTCACCCACCGCTTCGCGGTCCCCCCTCTCCCACTGGGAGAGGGCTGGCCTGCTTACTTTTTCCCGGCCCTCTCCCTTGGGGAGAGGGTGGCGAGCGGAGGGAGCCGGGTGAGAGGTCTTGACCGGAATTTTCGGAGCAGATGTTTGCCGCGCTCAAAAACCAATGGGCGCAGCGAGCGATTGCCCCACACAGCAAACCGCCCGCCGCCAAAGTGACCATCATCGCACAGATCAGGAAGAAGACTACGATTCAATGTACGCAGAGGCAGTGCGAAACGGTAATATAAGAACCGGAGAGTCGTCTATGAAACTGTTTCTACTTCCTCTCATGTTGGTCCTGGCCGCGCCGTCCGGGCAGTTTCTTCCCAAACCTGATCCCGCTTCATGGAATGCGCTGCTCAAGGAATTCGTGAATCAGCAGCACCGGGTGGACTATGCGCGTTTTAAGAAGGAGGGTTTGGAGAGGCTGCGGGAGTACATTGCCCACCTTGGCCGGCCCGGAAATCAGCCCCTTTCGCCCAACGGGAAGAAGGCGCTCCTGATCAACGCTTATAACGCGTTCACCATCCAATGGATTCTCCGCAATTATCCCACTCGGAGCATCCGGGACACATCAAATCCGTTCACCGTGGCCCGCTTCACGCTCGGCGGGGAAAAGGTTTCGCTCGACCAGATCGAGTCCCGGTTGCGGCAGATGCGCGATCCACGCATCCATGCCGCTCTGGTATGCGCGGGGCGCAGTTGCCCTCCCTTGAGGCGCGAGGCCTACGTTGCGAATCGGCTGAACGCACAGCTTAATGACAACGTGCGCGAATGGCTGGCCAATAAGTCCTTGAACGAATTCTATCCGAAGCAAGGCAAAGCTGAGATCAGCTCAATCTTCAAATGGTATCGCCAGGATTTCGAATCGTATCCCGGCGGCCTCCAAGGGTTCCTGCGCAAGTATGCGCCGCCCGGCGTGGCGCACGCGCTGGGGAATAGGAAGCTGGCGATCCATTTCCTGAATTATGATTGGGCCCTGAATGACCAATAAAACCCCGGCCAGAACTGGCTCCGTCTGGCTGCGCTTAAAAACTGTCTCATTTGTCCCGCCTGTCTCAACCCCATGCACCCCGCGTGATATTCTTGTTTTGGCGCTCGTTGAAGCAAATTGTAGCGCAGAGTTTTGTTGTTAAAACTCTG
>JBOGJX010000066.1:0-3605 GCA_050745285.1 Terriglobia bacterium | reverse complement strand
GGGTACGGCTGGACCGTCCAGAATCGGAGCGGGAGTTCAGTCAGATCCTCGCGGATGTGCCCCCAGAGCGGCCCTTCGGCCAGAAAAGCGCAAGCCTCGTAAACTGCCTCCTCAACCCGATTGGCAGCTGCGCGCGATGGTGCTCCAAATTTGGAAGAGGTCGTTAGAGGCTTGCGGAGTGAAACGGTAGAGGCTCATCCCCGATGCTGAGACAGCCAGTCACGTTTTTGCTCTTCGAGGCGAGCGCGGACCTGGTCGCCATCGATCAGTTCCCCGCGTTGGGCAGCGGCGTAGCCCTCCTCGATCTTGGCGCGGTTCTCAGCCAGCCAGGACTGTTGTTCGCGGAGCAGCTCCAGCTCGAGCGCCCGCGCAATCACTTCGCTAGGACTGTGATAGGCCCCCGAGCGCAGCACTTCAGCAATCAACTGTTCGTATTCCGGCCGCAGGGTAATAGTCATGCAGGTTTCTCCTGGCTCTCAGCCTATCGCGGTTCGGAGTTGACGGTCAAGCCACACGAAAAGGTAGCGCGGAGTTGCTCCTAAAATCCGCAGCCTTTTGTACGTCTGACGGGTGGCGCGGACGCCGCGCCGCTTGGTCGCCGCAGCGACTCTGCGATCCAGCGTGCTCTTGCCGAACCCTGGGTCGCACACATGACAAAAAGCGAAAGCGGAATAGCATTGGCCATGGCGCGATAGCCTGCCGGTGAAGGATGCAGATGGTCGCCGGAGTCGTATGCCGGCAAGAGATGGTTCGGGCGCTTCGGATCGCGTATCACCTTGTCAAAATCGATTACTCCGTCGAGATGCCCGGGCGTGCGGATCCACTGGTTCACCGCCCGGACGTCGGCTTCAGCCGGTGGGCCGGGCTTGTAATAATTCGAGCCCGCGAAGGGCATGATGGTTCCACCGTAAACGATGATGCCGTGCTCATGAGCGCCAAGCACCATTTGCTGAAGTGCTCCGATCATCTGGTGCACAAGCTTATCATTCGCCGCCTTCGTCGGGTTCCCGTGCATGTCGAATACCCCGATGTCGTTGATGCCTTCCAGCACGATCAGATAGTGCACTCCCGGCTGGGCCAGCACATCGCGGTTGAAGCGCGCCAGGGCGTTCGGTCCAAGGCCATCGAGCAGCAGGCGGTTACCGCCAATGCCCTGATTCAGGACGCTGAGGTGGCGCGAGGGCGTTTCGCGAAGCAGACGGCGAGCAAGGTCGTCCGGCCAGCGGTCATTTCCATTGGTTGTTGAAGCGCGCCCGTCCGTGATGGAATCGCCCAGCGCAACAATGGCCGCCGCGCCGGCGGGTGCCATCACGTCCACGCCCGCGATATTGAACCAGTGATCGAACGCCATCGCGCCCGGCAGGCTGGCGGCTGACACGTGGTCGCCGTGCACCAGGTAGGAGGTTTCACGCGATCCCGGGTGGCTGGTTTCGCCTTGGGGCGGCTGTTTAAGGTAGAAGGTGATGGCCAGATTCGATCCCGGCGTCGCCGGGAAATCAATGGGGTCGGAAATATATTCGGCGCCAGCCGGAATGGTGACGCCGGGTCGTCCGGAAAAAGTGAGCGCCTGATCTGTTGAAACTTCGATTCGGGATGAGGCGGTCGAAAGCGCCCGGGCCATGTGCACCGAGGTGAAGTGCAGCGGTGCGGTGCCAAAGGAGTTTGAAAGATGCGCGCGAAGCACCTTCCCGCCGATCGTCAGGTGCACGATCTGGCGCAGTGTGGCATCGCGAAGATCAGCGGGCGCGAGCGCGTTGCGCGGCGCCGGAGCCTGTTGGGACGCTGCCCACGTTCCCACCCAGTCCGGAGTTTTGGGCGTCGCCCGCGCCTGCTCCCCCTGAGGGAAAATCGCAAGCGCCAGAAACGCTACAAACATACTTCGTCGCTTTACCATGGAAAACTCCCCGCTGTAAGAAACGACTTATCCTGGATTTTCCGCTTCGCCCCAAAGAACAGGGTATTATACGTCCAACCCGATCGCTCTCGCGGACCCACTCTTCAAGACAGTCTTTGACTTTGGGACTAGAGGGATTTGAAGAAATCTTACAAAAAGTGATCTGCCAGTCTGCAAGATGATCCGTCTGTAGCCCAAACAATCGTACCCATTCTTGCAATGACGCTGCTTTTCCTGAACTTAACTCACCTTCAGAACAATTCTGGCGGGCTCAAGACCCGCTGACTTTGCCAGCAGTATTACACTACCGGCAGAGCCGACGGGTCTGACAATTGCAAAGCATTTGCCGTGGTAAGTGGCAGGATTCACTTGGCGGAAGCTACGAACGTCTATAGGATTGGCCGTCCCGTTGCTGTCACCTCGCATGCGCCACTGCGGCCAAGTGGCTGAATTACACGACACATGGCGAGCCCCGTTCGCTACAATCGCCTCGGATTCGAGGGCCGCTGCCTAAACCTCCCAGGGAATCAGGACACTCTCGTTCTGGCTGTTGGCCATATTCTCACCCGAACGCGCTATCGTGTGCATCGGGAGACTTTAAGCTGATCCAATTCACACGGAGGTATGACCTATGAACGTGATCGATGAAGTTCTGAAAGCCAATGAAGACTACTCGCACAACTTCACCTCTGGCAACCTGCCCATGCCACCCGGCCGGAAGCTCGCGGTCCTCGCCTGCATGGACGCGCGTTTGGTCATTTCCCGAATGCTCGGTTTGAAGGAAGGCGACGCACACATGATCCGCAATGCGGATGGCATTGTGGACGATGACACCCTTCGCTCGCTCATCATTTCACACTATCTACTGGGAACGCAGGAGTTCATGCTGATCCACCATACTGACTGCGGAATGCTGACGTTCAAGGACAACGATCTTCACGCCAGGCTGCGAAAAGAGACCGGTACGGCGGCTGTCTCGCCAAATTGCTTTTACTCATTCAGCGATCTAGAAGCGGATGTGCGAGAACAAATTGCGAAATTGAAGTCACATCCTTGGATTCCAAAGTCGATTCTCATTCGGGGATTCATCTTCGACGTGAAGACAGGCAGGCTGAGGGAGGTCCCAGCAGCCAGAGCCGGCGAAGCTTCGGCGTGAAGTCGAACGCCGTCCCGGCTCGGAGTTCGACCGCGATGAGAGTACACACCTCACGGCTGTCGATCTGAGATCGTTAGGAGTGCCCCTAAGTGTGCGCCGGCGCGTTCCTTTCCCGAACGATGGCGGCAGGCATTTGCCTAGGTCAAAGGAGCAAAAGAAGCTAAGCCGGCTCCTTACCTTCCCGACTTACTCAACGCTTTTAAGCTCAACTCGATACCTTTACTCCTGTGGGGCAAAGGGACCTAGAACACGAAATGCCGCAGCCAGTGTGCCAGATCGCAGCTTGGTCATTATCTTTGCTGTGCGACCGGCTGTGCGACGCAAGAGTCCAGGATGGACGAAGGGGTGCAGCTTACAAGCGGACCCTTTTCTCGAACCTGCCGTAACGAAGAGATAGTGTTGGCAGCGCCAGCAGGTTCAGAACGGTTGACGTGATCAATCCGCCTAGAATCACGATGGCCATCGGCCCTTCAATCTCGCGCCCGGGATCGCCACTCCCCAAAGCCAGTGGCAGCAGCCCGAGCCCCGTCACGAGAGCAGTCATGAGGATAGGCG
>JBOGJX010000065.1:0-7270 GCA_050745285.1 Terriglobia bacterium | reverse complement strand
TCCCGATCCTTTGTGACACGCAAAGAGGGGTGGTCACGGCCTGGGGTATTTTGAACGAAAAGGAGAGGGGCGGGATTGCCGTGCCTTCCGTCTTCATCATCGATCGCGACTTGCAAGTCCGGTTTGCTTCGGTGGATCGAATGGCGGCGCGCGTGCCAGCCTCAGCCGTCGCCAATTTCCTGATTTCGGGAATGCAACCGGCACGGGCGGCCACGCGCCACCGCGTATTCCCTCATTTGAAAGATTGGCTGCGGGCTCTCCGGAAACCCTAGCGCCACGGCTTCCGCTCGCCGCGAGGATGATGGATGGCGGCGCATCGCACAGGACGAGTAATGATCACCCCCGTTTTTGCATCTGTGCGCTTACCGGCTTAGAATGAAGACAAGCATTTCCCGGGCAGGAGATGAGACGTGACTTATGTTCTGAGTGACTATGTAGCCCAGGCCATGGCCCAAGCTGTCTTCGATAAATTGGAAGATGGAAGTTACGCTGGACGCATCCCCCCGTGCCAAGGCGTGGTTGCTTTTGCCGTTTCCCTCCGCGAATGTGAAAACGAGCTTCGTTCGACGCTTGAAGACTGGATACTGCTCGGCTTAAGGCTTGGACACGGCCTTCCGGTTATCGCGGGAATCGACCTCAACAAGGAGCCCACGCGTGAGCCGGTGGACACCCTGTAGGCGTAGAGATTTCATCCGCAAGCTTCGCGTCATTGGGTTTGACGGTCCGTTTCTCCGGCGCCCGTCACCAGTTCATGGTTTTCGACCAGAGGCGCCTTGCAATCCCTTCGAATACAGAATATTCGGTTCCTCAGTTGAGGATGATGCTCCTGGAGGTTGAAGTCATTCTCGGCCGTTCAGTTTCATCGCGGGAGTGGTTCAGGCTTTGAACAGGCAGCGTAGAGTTTTGTTCTTAAGACTCTGCGCCCTTTCCTGTTGTGGCGGCCTCTTACCGCCAGCCCAAGCACAAACCGCGGAGTTCCCAAAGGCAGGAACCTTCATTCTACTTCTCAGGGCACCTGCGCAATAGATGTTCCCTCGCCTCCAAATCCAGCCCTGCCGCCCGCTGTTTTAGCCGCTCAGCGATTTGATGGCGATGGACAACGCTCTTGTTATTGCCGAATTTGAATTTTGCCCGCACCGACGAAATATGAAGGCGCAGGCCGCGAATGGCTCCGAGTTGCCGTCCGTAGGGGTTGTCTCCCGCTTCGACGGGAAAATGCCCACCCTCAGGCTGGAAGTGATTCAGCAGTCGCAAAAGCAGAGCCGCCAATTCCTCCGGATCATCCACGATGGTTGCCTCAGCCACTGCCTGCACCGTTCCGTAATAGCTTGTCGGAACTCCCCATTCCGGAGGAGTCCCGGGGTCGGCGCTCCATCCCGTGGGGATGTACACATACGCCCCCACCACGCTAAGGATGGCCGCGCGCCGTTCATCGAGTGCCGCCCAGACGGGGTTTGCCCGGTGGAAATGCATCTCCAGCGTTTTATGCCCGTCATAGACAAAATGGGTGGGCACGATCACGGGCATTTCGCGCCCGGCGCCGGGCGCAATGACCTGGCCGAAGTCATGCCCCTTTAGAAAGTCCCGCCATTCGGTGTCTGAAAGCGGAGCGTCCTGCGGATGGATTAGCATGTGTTTTGTACGATCGTCAGGCGGCATATTTTTTAACTGCGGCAACTGGCCGCAAACGAGCTGCCATGCGGGGCGTCGTCATTCCGGCGAAAGCGGGAATCCACCCGCCGGTAATCGGCCTTATACTGGATTCCCGCTTTCGCGGGAATGGCGTGCCTCCGTTACCCAGGGCTGCACCGACATGGCAAGTCCGGCATGTCCACGCGAGCCCATCTTAACTTCAGGGATCGCGCCATCTTAATTCCCTCTCGCGGCGGCGGCGGCCTGGAGGACCGGTCGGCGGCGCGACTCAAGAAACGCGACGAGATCCTCCAACTGCTGTGGGGTAATGTTGCCGTTATAGGATGGCATATTGGTAGCGCCGCTGTAAATCCGGGTGACCATCTGGCCAGCGTTCATGCGGTCAGCAGCGTAAGAGAGGTCCGGGCCACGGAGCCCGCCGTAACCGGCGATGGCGTGGCAGTACTCGCATCCCTTGTCATGGAATACGCGCGCGCCTTCAACAATCGTGCCGCTCGACGCCCCCGCCACGGAAGCCGGGAGCGGCGGAGCATCCATGTGCGGCGACCGCGGGGCCGAGTATCCCTTCACGCCAAAATCGGACTGACTCCGCAAGAGTTTCCCCGCCGGTAGCGACTGAGTTTGAGGGGTAGCGGCAGGTTTACCTCTCCATTTGTGGCGGCATAAAGCCGCCCCTACATCAAATTGACCAGCTACCGAGTTTTATGCAAATGACCAAAGTCACGGTAATATGGAGTTGACGCGCGGCGCGTCCTCATCATCCATACCAACGTGGCGTCCCGGCTCGGAGAGCGGAAATGCCCTTCATCAACGCCGGAACATGTCAACAGACGGCCATCGGCAAGGGAGGAGAAATTGAAAAGCAGCGGTTGTGAAGACAAAAAGCGAGCCTTTGAGGATAGAAGATCGGCCCGTTCCGAAGCCGGGCCCAGGTGAGGTTGTTATCAAGGTCCGCACGTCGTGCTCGCCACCGCCGTCCCCGGAGAAGCGATAACCGCCGCGACCGGGGGCCTCAGCCGCAATGGGTGTCTGCTACTGCTCGCGGCAGCGCCAGACCCAATCCTGTGAGCGCCAGGATGTTGATTGGCAAGCGGCTCAGGATTCAGGGCTGGCCGTCCGGGCAGGCGTCCGACTCGGCGGACACGCTCCGTTTCGCCGCGCTGACCGGCATCCGGCCCATGATCGAGAAGTTTCCCCTCGCCGAAGCGAACAATGCTTACCAGCACATGATGTGAGGAAAGGCCCGCTTCCGCGCCGTGATTGAGATGTAGTTTCCATCGTTATGATAAGAGGCCTGAGATTCCCAATAATCGTGCCTTCCCTGCTGATCGCACTCGCGTCAACCGTGGCGGTCATCGTCTATTCGGAAACCACGGCCCCGCCCGCGCTTCCCCAAGTCACGCTGATGCGAACGCCCCATGATGGCATCCAACCACAGGCTTTGCTAGACCGGCGCGGCGTGCTGCACATGATTTATTTCAAGGGTAATCCCTCGGCGGGCGACATCGAATACGTACGCCGTGACCCCGGCGCGAAAGATTTTTCAGCGCCGATTCGCGTCAACAGTCAGCCCGGAAGCGCTGTGGCCATTGGCACGGTGCGCGGACCTCAGATGGCGCTCGGTCGCGGCGGCCGAATCTGCGTCATCTGGTTCGGCTCCGGCCAAGCCAAGCCTCGCGGCCTCGCTGGCATGACGCCGGTGCTCTTTTCACATTTGGACGATTCAGGCACGGCCTTCGTGACGCAGCGCAACCTGATGCAATACACGAAGGGGGTTGATGGCGGCCTTTCAATAGCGGCGGGCCAACACGGCGATGTTTACGCTGTTTGGCACGCCATGGGCGAGGTTCCGGGCGAAGCGCACCGGCGCGTTTATCTGGCTCGCTCCACGGACAACGGCAAAACTTTTACGCGCGAAGTCTCGGTTTCCCCGGCTTCGCTCGGCGCCTGCGGCTGCTGCGGCATGCGCGCCTTCGTGGACGCCCGCGGGACGCTGTACGTTCTCTACCGCGCCGCCGCCGGAAATATCCATCGCGACATGACTCTGTTGGTTTCTACAGATCGCGGCCACTCGTTCCGCACCGCGCACGTGTCTTCCTGGAAACTGAACGCCTGCCCTATGAGCACGGATTATCTGAGCGAAGGTGGAGGCCGGGTGCTCGCCGCGTGGGAGAAAGCGGGTGAGGTCTACTTCGACGAGATCAACCCCCGCACGCTCATACTCTCTTCTACCCTCGCCGCGCCCGGCTCGTCCGGCGACCGGAAGCATCCTGCCGCCACCGCAAACTCGCGCGGCCAGGTGTTGCTTGCCTGGACCGAAGGCACCGCCTGGATGAAAGGTGGCTCAGTCGCCTGGCAGCTTTTCGATGCGGCAGGTCAGCCTGTGGGACAAGAAGGCCACGCCTCCGGCGTGCCTGTCTGGGGGCTGCCCAGCGTGTTCGCCAACCGGCAGGGGAATTTCACCATCGTTTATTGAAAAACGGGCGCGGATCCCGCCAGCTCAGAGAAGATCCAGAAATTCATCCACGGTCATACCCGCGCTACGAATCAGTGACCGAAGCGTGCCTACGGAAAGTTCATGATGTTGCGGAATGGAAAGGCTTGCTCGCGCGCCGGGTTTACTAATATAAGATGACTTCCAACCTGCCCGACTCGGTACCACCCGGATTTCTCAAAGGCTTTGGCTGCCTCTTTGCCTGAAATGTTCGCCAGCTTGCCCATGAGTTCAGACCGTTACCACAATGGGTTGGTTCGTCTGTTGCCCTTTCAATGCTGCCACAGCTTTTTGGTCCTCGGCCCAAAGCCACGCGATAATGGCCTCCTCGATATTCTCAAGGGCTTCCTTTTCGTCTTGACCTTGCGAAACACACCCAGGCAACGCAGGACACTCAGCCACCAGCCAACCATCCTCTGCCTTCTTCAACGTAACGTGAAATACCATGGTGGCCATCCTCCAGAAGCAACCGCATCACTAATTATATCGTAAGTATCGAACCCACCAGAGTTCCAAGCGGATCCCTACTGCGACCACTTGGTGGGCTTGCGGTCCCAGCGATGCTTGCGTAGCTCAGTAAGCAGCTTGGGATCGAGTGGCCCGGCTTCGCACGCCGCCACGTTCGCCTCGACGTTCTTGACCTTGCGCATGCCTGGAATCACGGTACTCACAACAGGATTCGTCATGATAAACCGCAGTGCCATTTCCGGCATGGTCATACCCTGCGGAACAAGGGGCCTAAGCGCGTCAACCCGATCCACCGTGGCATTCAGGTTCTCAGGAACGAAATAGGTGTTCCGCCAATCGCCCTCGGGCCACATCGAGCTCTTCGTCAGCGTTGCCGTGAGCGAACCCTCATCGAACGGCACCCGCGCGATCACGGCCACATCCTTTTCGCTACACGCCGGGAACAACTCATCTTGAGAATTCTGGTCAAAGATGTTGTAGATGGTCTGCACGGCGTCCACCAACCCGGAGCGCACGGTTTGGATGCCATTCCAGGGCTCCCAGCGATTCACGCTGATCCCCACGGCGCGGATGAGCCCCTGACTCTTGAGATCGGACATCTTGTTGATCCACCGGTTGTCTTTCAGCCAACTGTCTTCCCACGTGTGAAACTGAATCAGGTCGATAGAGGAGGCATCCAGATTCTTCAAGCTCCGGTGCACGTACTCTTCAATATGATCTGGCGGATAGCAATCGTCCAGCTTATACTCCCTCCGGCTGGGCCATTGCAGGTTCTTAGGGGGAATTTTCGTCGCGGTATAAAGCCTCTTCGACGGGTTGGCTTTCAACAACTGCCGGAGCATGTTTTCACTGCGCCCATTTCCGTATGCCCAGGCTGTGTCGAAGAAATTGCAGCCCAGATCAGCGGCGCGCTGGAGCGATTGCGACGCCTCCTCCTCGTCAGAGTCTTTCCATCCCGCCATGCCCCACATGCCGTAGCCGCATTCACTCACCATCCAGCCTGTTCGTCCAAAACGGCGAAGCTTCATTCTTTGTCTCCTGTTAGCATTACGAACGTCCGTGGTCCGTTGCCCGTCGTCAGTTGCCAGCAGCGCCCTTTGCGCCGGTCTTCATTGCAAGGTTGTAAATGTTTGTCGCTTTTGGCAAGCATTTTAGGGTGCGCAGCCCGACCTTTGCCGTCGCCCCCGCGAAAGCGGGGTCCCATGGCATTGGATTCCCGCTTTCGCGGGAATGACTGCGATCGGCCAGACCTCAGGTTTGTTACGGCTCTGCCGCGTCGCGTTACAAACAACGGACCGCAAACAACGGACAATAGTTTATGCTACGCTCCCAATACTTGCTTGATGCTGGCCATAATCTGCTTCCCATGGAAGCGGCCATTTTCGATGAAAATCTCATTCGTATTCCGGCCAGCGATGATGACTCCGGCAAGGTAAAGGCCCGGCACGTTGGTTTCAAGCGTTTCCTTATTAACCTTGGGGCGCAATGTAACCGGATCCAGCTCGACGCCCGCCGAGCGGATGAAATCGAAGTCCGGATGATAGCCGGTCAGAACGAAAACGAAATCTGTCTCCACGTGGAGCGCTTCGCCCGTGGCCGTCACAACGCATAGATGGTCGCTCGCAATCTGCTTTACCTCGGAATCAAAATGCGCCCGGATAGAACCCTCTTTGATTCGATTCCTGAGATCCGGCATGATCCAGTACTTGATATGCCGGCTCAACTCGGGACCGCGATGGATCAGCGACACCTCCGCGCCGTGGCGGTAGAGGTCCAGCGCCGAGACGGCGGCGGAATTGGCCGCGCCGATCACCGCCACCTTCCGGCGGTAAAACGCGTGGGCGTCCGTATAGTAATGCGAAACGTGGGGCAGGTCCTCGCCGGGGATGCCGAGAACGTTTGGCAGGTCGTAGTACCCTGTGGCAAGGATCACCGCCTTGGCCCGGTAGGATTGCGCGCGGCTCCAAGAATCCGCCGCCTTGATCCGGAAAACGCCGCCCTCCCTCTCAATGGAAACAACCCGTTGCTGGTAATGGACGGGGAGCTTGTAGAATTCCGCCACGCAGCGGTAATATTCTAGTGCCTCGGCGCGCGTGGGTTTCACATTCAGGCTGGGCAGCGGCAGGTCACCGATTTCCAGCCTCTCGCGGCTGGTGAAGAACGTCATGCCGGGCGGATAGCTGAAAATGGAATTAACCAGGCACCCCTTCTCAACGATCAATAGCTTGAGACCGGCTCGCTCGGCCTCAATGCCGCACGCGAGCCCCGTTGGCCCCGCGCCCACCACCAGGACATCCAGTGTTTCATCTGCCATTCAGCGTAGAACTCCATGAAACGCAAAAAAGCCGCGGAGTTTTCACCGCAAAACTCTGCGCTATGTCTGGTCTTTTTCCAGCGTTTCGATGATCCGTTTGAGCGCCTGAATCACCTCTTCGCGCTCCACGCTCTTGCGGCGGAATCGCATCACCAGCTTGAACTCCTTAGACGGCGGCACGAAGCGGAACGCATGGCCCGGCGTCTTACCCGCGGGATTCCGTTCTGCCCGCGCCTGCTCGCGGTTGAGCGTGCCCTGCGCAAAGCGCCGCACGAGGTCGCGCATTTTGCCGTCGCCCTGCTGTCTTGCCACCTGAAGCAACTGGGACTTGGAAAGCACTC
>JBOGJX010000064.1:0-5016 GCA_050745285.1 Terriglobia bacterium | reverse complement strand
GGGCTGTGGTTCCGTCGTTGACTCCCGCCCTCCCCTCGGGGAGAGGGCTGTAGTTCCATCGTTGACTCCCGCCCTCTCCCGGGAAGAGGGTGGCGAGCGGGGAAGCAGTGCTTCCCGCCGCGAGCCGGGTGAGGGGTGTTGGCCGGCATTGCCCGGGCACGACCAATGCGGGGAACTGCATACTCCTGAAACTGTCAAACTTCTACGGCCACCCCGGGGCAGAGCCGGGGGAACTCCTAAACGCATTAGGAAGGGAACGGGGAGAATCATCTTCATGCGTTGCGAGCACGCTTGGAGTATCTCAGCTCCACGTCCTGTCCCAGGAGTGTTCATCATCCCATTCCGTAGTGGGCTCAAAGTAGCCAGTGCCTGGTTTAAGATGCTGCCGCACGACGTCCTCGTTAAGCGTTACCCCGAGGCCGGCCTTTTCCGGTACCGCGATATAGCCCTTATCAATGATCGGCTTGTCGATACCCTCCACCAGGTCCTGCCACCACGGTACATCCAGCGAATGGTTTTCGAGCGCCAGGAAATTTCGCGTGGCCGCAGCGCAGTGAACGCTCGCCATGCAGCCGACGGGCGTGGCCGCCATGTGCATTGCCATTGGAACACCGTACTTGAACGCCATATCTCCAATCCGGTGTGTCCTCAGGATTCCACCCGACGTTTCAAGGTCGGGATGAATCTTGCTTACAGCATGATTCGCGCACAGCTTTTCAAAATCTTCTTCGCGGTAGATATCTTCACCGGTCAGCGTGGGGGTTGGGCTTTCGTTGGTAATGCGCTGCAGCAGGTCGGTGTAATACCAGGGAATCACGTCCTCAATCCAGGACAGGTTGTACTTCTCATACGCGCGGCCGAGGCGAATGCAGGATTTCACCCCGATGTGGCCGAGGTGATCCATTGAGAGCGGAATTTCCATGCCCACGGCCTCACGCACCGCGGCCACGTACTCACAAAGTTTGTCGATTCCCTTGTCGGTCACTTCCGTAGCCACAAATGGATGCGGTTGGAAATTTTCTTCCCACCGGCTGAGGCCGGAAGGTTGCGTCACCGTGCCGGGAATGTCCTTGACCATGTTAATTCCGAGATCCATCTTGAGCCACGTCAGGCCCATTTCTTCCTTCCGGGCCTTCTCCCTTGCGGCGTAAACCTTTGGGTCTTTGGACTCGGTTGTGTCCGCATAAACCCTGATCTTGTCGCGCCATTTGCCCCCGAGCATCTGATAAATGGGCACGCCGTATACCTTCCCCGCGATGTCCCAGAGCGCAATTTCGATGGACACGACTCCGCCCGCCTGCCGGGCGTCGCCGCCAAACTGCTGAAGCTTCTGGAAAATGAAGTCAACGTCAAGCGGGTTTTCGCCCAAAATACGGCTCTTTAGCATCAGGGCGTAGGTTGGGCTTGAGCCATCGCGCACTTCACCCAAGCCATAGACGCCCTGGTTGGTGTCAATTCGAACGATGGGGCACGGACTCGGTCCCGGCTTCACCACCGTTGCCACGCGAAGGTCCGTAATTTTCAGCTTTGACGGGTTCGAATTTGTGTTCACGTTGCGAACTTGGAATCCTGGTTCGGCATCTGCATTGGCGCCCAGGAGCGCTCCTCCGAAAACCGCCGCAGAACTCTTCAAAACGCCACGGCGATTCATCATGAATTCTTTCTCTCGCGGCATGATCTCCTCCAGAATTGATGCGAAATAATTCCGTCTTTTAACAACTTGTTGAAAAACCCAAAAGGGCCGTTATCCTGAGCCCTTCGTCTGTCATTCTGAGCGAAGCGAAGAATCTGCTCCGAAAATTCGATTAAAGGAGGACGGAAGGGCACGGTTCCAACCGTGCCGGAAACGCCCTCATCCACCGCTTCGCGGTCCCCCTCTCCCAAAGGGAGAGGGGACGGGGGTGAGGAGACCGCGCTCACGGCATGGCTAAAGCCATGCCCTTCCAGATCCATTTTCATGCTTTGCGGGTGTTGCGAAGCGGCATGCCCGTCTTTCAATGTTCCTTCATTTGCTGTTTTGAACCCTGGGACGCGGCCCATCGGTTGAATTCCTCAATCATCGAGTTGGTCCAGCGGCCGTCGATCTCCCCTGGCGTGTACTTCTGTTCGCGCAGCATCATGTGGCCCCAATCATCGACCAGGTGCGTCAACTCTGCGCGGTCGGCAACTTTCTCGCAGAGCTGCGGAGGGATAAACGTGATGCCTTCCGGATCCGTCACGGCCACGTCGCCCGGCATGACGGTGACGCGCCCAATCCGGATCGGGACGTTGATGCCCATTAGCATCACGTTCCTCAGCGCGGTTGGGTCAACCCCGCGCACGTAGACCTGAAAGCCGTGAATCTCTTCCATTCCCGTTTCGTCGCGCACCGAGCCATCCACAATTAATCCGGTGTGACTTTTGGTATAGATCGAGGTGCCCAAGTTATCTCCAGCGAAGGTGCCGTCTTTGATTTTTCCGAACAGGTCCACCACCAGAATGTCACCCGGCTTGAGCGTGTCGATCACCCAGGAATTCTGCGCTCCGATGCGGCCCTCAGCCTTGCCATGTTGATTGATGACCGCGTTGACGTCCGGCCGCAGCGGCATGAA
This sequence comes from Terriglobia bacterium, assembly GCA_050745285.1. Lineage (GTDB taxonomy): Bacteria > Acidobacteriota > Terriglobia > UBA7540 > UBA7540 > RH2-MAG17b. The sequence continues at coordinate 2,425 of JBOGJX010000064.1, read as the reverse complement.
TACGGCCGTAACCACTCTTCCCACAATGCGCGGACCGGGGTTGATCACTTTCCATCCGCCCTCGAATTGGTTCGGGTATCCCGCTCCCATGAGGACGCCCCAAGCTTCTTCGGCGTCCACCGTCTTGAGACGGTTCAACAACTCATCGGAGACTTTAGGCCGCCCATCGGGAAAGCGCACGCCTTTCCATGCCTGAGTCAGGTCAATGCGCTGCTCCTTCGAGAACGTTCCGATCTGCGACCATCCAGACGCGCTGAGTGAGAGCGCGAGGACGGTAGCCGCCAATAGCGAGAAACGCTTGTTCATCCATCTGCCTCCTGATTTCATCCAATCGTTCAAAAGCAGGGCGAAGATGCAAACACCCCTCACCCGCCCTCGTACCTCGGGTACCCTCTCCCCACGGGAGAGGGCAATGGTTCCGTCGTTGACTCCCGCCCTCTCCACGGGGAGAGGGTGGCGAGCGAGGAAGCAGTGCTTCCCGCCGCAAGTCGGGTGAGGGGTGTTGGCCGGCATTCTCCGGGTACGGGAAATTCATCCTCCCGGAACTGTCAAACTTCTACGGCCACCCCGGCAGAGCCGGGGGAACCGTTAATTGCATTAGAAACACCGATTCTAAAGGATCGTTAGGCTTCGTTCCAGAATTTCTCACAAGTTCGACGGGTATCTCCCATGCCTCTGTTCAGTGTCCCTCCGCTGTTGGCCCCCTCAGAAGACTCCCAAACACAGAAAATCATCCTATCACTTTCTATCGAGACATAAGGAGACAGATGAGACAATTTCTTGGAGCCGGCGGAAAACACGGTAGGGGAAAACTGGTATTGGAGTAGGCACACACGCCGCAATCCCGCGTGTCTACGTTAGGGATATTCGCAGACATCAAAAATCGATGAATGCGCTGCCCACGGGCGGTCTACAAACAAGGCGCATACATAAAAGGCAATGTATGCGCCACCCACCTCTCCCACTCTACCGCCACCCGCGTTAAGAGGGGAGAGCCACGACCAAGCCTTCCCGGATAAGCCGTCGAACGACGGCAAGCTTGCCCGCAGCGTCCAGATCGCCGGGAAGGTCGCGCACCACAAACCGGGAACTGCCCAGAGCGAATTGCACCGCCTCGCTGGCATGAGGTGGAAAGGTGATCCGGCGCCCATAGCAATTGACCGATACCGATTCTTCGCCGGCGTGCAGACGAAAGATGATGCCTGTTCTCGCGCCTGCCACGCTATCGGCTGACACGCGATCAAGCGCCGCCATCTGGGCCATCTGGCCTCTCAGCAGGGGAGGACACGCAGAAATAAATTCATCGGTGAAACTGTGGAGTATTGCTTCAAAGTTCGATTTTGTCCAAACACGCTGCAAGAGGCTATGAAGGGTCTCCCGCGCTTGCTCCCTGTCGAACTCCTGCCGGGCGAATCCGGGGGGAAGCGATTTGCGAAACGCGGGGTCGCTCAGGCTGGCGTTGGCCACCAATTCCAGGAGTAGATCGGTCCAGGTATACCTCAGAATCCCTGCGGTTATGTGAAGTGAAACACTATCGGTAGAACGGGCGTCGTGGACAAGGCCCCGAGGAATGTAAGCGGCATCCCCGGCATCCAGCTCGAATTCGAGCGCGGGGGCGCCTCGCTCATGAATCCCGGAATCAAAATCCTGTCCTGGGAGTGGCAGTTCGACCGGCGTTCCATAAGTGGTCCACTTTTTGGAGCCCGCAACCTGTAGCACAAATACGTCGTGTGTGTCGTAATGGGGTCTGGCGCCTTGGGCTCGGGCTGGGGTTAGGTAGACGTTAGCCTGAAAAGGAAAACTAAATTCGTCTTCGAGGCTCCTGCAAAAGGAAGCGAGCGCCGGGACGACGGTATCCAGGAACGCTAGAGTTATGGTGGAACCTTCCCCAAAAAGCTGATAAACCTTAGCGACGTCGAGGGAGTCGCCGTCGACCGTGTACTCACCGGCGGCAATTTCGCGGCTCGCATTTTTTAGAGAGATGTCTGGGTACCGGCGATCAAGCGTGGTGATGACGCGGTCTACTTCATCCAAAGACAACAGCGGGCTAAAGTATTTCGGCTGCTTGCGCTTCACAACAAGGGGTTGCTTTTCCCAGTAGTCTGCAAAAAATAGTTCCTTGCTGGTTGGGTTGATCAGCCATTCGAGCGAGGGCCCGGCTCCCGGGGGGAACAACTGTCCCTCGTTCACTTGGTTCACTTGTGCGCTGCTATTGGTTGGTGGATAAGGCATAAGAACCCGAACAGTCGGCCATGTCGCTTGGCGACACCCGCAAAGCAGGAAAATGAGGACGGAAGGGCATGGCTTCAGCCATGCCGCAACGAACGTGCTACTGATCCCCTCCCGCTGCGGCGAGGGGCGACACCGCCCATCGCCGCAGCCGGAGAGACACCCGCGGAAGGCTCCGTTACGGCACGGTTAAAAC
>JBOGJX010000063.1:0-19724 GCA_050745285.1 Terriglobia bacterium | reverse complement strand
ATTCAAACCAAAATTTTAAAAAAATTCAGATGATAAAATTTACGGTGACGTATTTTTTGTGCCCGTAGTAACCCCTCACCCGGCCCGCTGGGCCACCCTCTCCCCCTGGGAGAGGGCCGGTCCCTTATCTACGTCGAATGCCAGCCCTCTCCCGAAGGGAGAGGGCTGGCGCGGGGAAGCAGTGCTTCCCATCGTGCCGGGTGAGGGAAAATACGTAACCGCAACTTGCTTGGCGGTCGCTGGCGGAAAACTCGCAGGGTTCTGAGAGGCAGGCCTGCGCTCCTAACTTCTATGTCGCGCACCCCCCTTTTCCCCTTTCTTGACTTCCCCGCGCGGGGTGGCTAACATCGGCCTGAATGATTCGGCCCTCATTAAAAAGTCTCGTCGTGGGCGTCACCGGCGCCAGCGGCGCGCTCTTTGCGCGGCAACTCCTGCAAATGCTCGAAGCCGACGCGCGCGTGGGCAAGATACACCTGGTCGTCTCCGGCAGCGGTCTGAAAGTGGTGCGCGAGGAGCTCGGCATTGAAGCATCGAAAACCGCCGAGATTCCGGCAAAGCTGCTGGGCCGAGCGGCGCGCAAGACCGCCTATCTGCTGGATTCGGATATTGGCGCGCCCATTGCAAGCGGATCATATCCCGTCGACGGTATGGTGGTGATCCCGTGCAGCACGGGATGCCTGGCCCAGGTGGCGCACGGAATTTCTTCAACTTTGATCGAGCGCGCCGCAGACGTTTGCCTAAAAGAGAACCGGAAGCTGATCCTCGCCCTGCGCGACACGCCGCTCAGCCGCGTGCACCTCCGGAATATGCTCGAAGCGCAGGAAGCTGGCGCGGTCATCTTCCCGATTATTCCTTCCTTCTACCATCGCCCCCAAACGATTCAGGATCTCGTGACCCAGTTTTGTTGCCGCGTACTAACCCACCTGGATCTTACCCAAACCGGACAATTCCATTGGCCGGGAGAAGGTAAGACAAAAACCGCAGAGTTTTAAAAGCAAAACTCTGCATTGCACGGTCGTAATTTCTTGGTTTTTTAGCAAACTTTTTGGGCCCACACCACTTCTGTTGTACGTCGTCCCCGCGAAAGCGGGGGCCCATGGTGATGGATTCCCGCTTTCGCGGGAATGACGGCAATCGGTATGGCAGGCGCATTTTGATTGCGGCCGAAGGCCGCGCTACCTGCCGCCTGCCCGCTTGGCGCGTGGGCGCGATGATTTTGCCGTGACGGCGCCGCTGCTTGAAAGCGCCTTCAGCAGACTCGCGCCGTTTGGGCTTCCCCAACCGGTACAGGCGTCCCACCCTTTCCCGGCCGGGTAACCGCCGATCTGGCTTACGTCGTTGTTGCCGCTCGTGATGTCACGAAAGGCGCCATTCAAAGACACGGCCGCCGGGTATATCAGCGGGTTTAAATATCCTGCCGGTTTTCCCAGTTTCTGATTGACGCGGGCCACCAGCGCCGCCCAGAGCGGCGCAACCGCGCTGGTGCCACCCACAACTTCCTGTTGTCCGTCCGAAAGCACCTGGTAGCCGGTATCCGGATCGGCATCGCCCGCCACATCGGGCACGCCGCGCCCTGCCTTATGGCCGGGATTCACGGACGGCGGCACACCAGCCTGCGCCTGCCAGGACGGAACCGGAAATACGTCGCTCACGCCGCCGCCGCTGGCGCCGCCGTTCGCGCCATTGTTCCAAACCACTTCGCTCGAGATCGCGTTATTTGCCGAGATCAATGAGGTGCCGCCGCAGGCGAGCACATAAGGGCTCGAAGCCGGGAAATCCACGTGCGCTACCCCATCGTCAACTTGATCGCGTGAGCCGTCATCTCCCGAGGCAACGCAGATGGTGACTCCCATAGCCGCTGCGGCCTGGAACGCCTGATTAACGGTCTGCATGGCCTGGCTGGTCCAGGTCGATTGCCCCTCCGGGTATCCCCAGCTAATTGAGATGACGGAAGGTTTGTGAACGCTGTCATGAACCGCGGTGCTGATCACATCCACCCACCCCTGCTCGGTGAACTCGGCGAAATAGACCACGATGCTCGCCCCGGGCGCAACTGCCCCTGCTAATTCGACATCCAGGTCCACTTCGCCATCGGGGCTGTTGCCTCCGGGCGTCGGCTGGTTTTGCACGCCGTCAACGGATACGGCCGTGATCGAAGGCTCGGTGATCCCAAGCTGCAAAAAGTATGACTGCAAGTCGGACTGCTGGTAGCCGCCGCCAAACTCAATGATGCCGATGCACTGCCCCTTACCATCTGTTCCCGTGGGGAAGTTGTAAAGGGACGCCACCTGGAGCGGCGTGTAAGAGGTGCTTGGCGCGACCGCTCGAATTGCCTGGCTCCCCGCCGCGCAGCGGCGCCGAAGGTGCGGCCGCGCTTGAGGCCGGTTGTCCAAGCCGAACACGCCTTGAATGATGCCGCTGAGATCTCCCGGCAAGGTAAGCTCTCCCGTGCGCCCCCGGAAGGTGCTTCCGGCATGTTCGTAGCTTGTTAACTCGACCCCAAAGGCCTCTGAAAGCTGGGTAACGGTTCCCGCAAGCACCATCGTCCGCCGCGCCAAGCTCACCTGCATCACGGTCAGGTCATACTTGTGCGCGAACGCCTCCACTTTTTTCACGTCCCGGGGATTGGCTCCGTATGCTTTTTCGAATTCCTCACGGCTAAGATAGCTGCGCTGCGCCGGACGCACCGCCTTGAGAGCGGAGGAGGATTGAATCGAGGTGTAGGACGCCCTTGGCCGCAAGACAACGGAAACCTGAATCCGCGCACCCGGCGGGGGAGATCCAACCGCTTGCGCGCCCGGTACCGCCGTTCGCTCACTGCCCGGAAGTTTAATGCGGTTCTTGGATGCAGGCATGGCACGCTCCTTTTTGGACCTCATCCCCTCCAATACCCTCCCGCGGCATGCGCCACCGAGGGAACTTTCACCTATGGTTGCTCTAACCCATTCTATTGTCAACTTGGGAATTGCACACTGGAGTCGCGGGCCTCTGGCCATCGCTGCAAAAGATCACAGAGTTTTAAAGGCAAACTCGCCGTTACATCATAACATCCGCCCGCGACTTCCGTATAAATATATTTAAGACTAGCTAAATTTAATTGACAACATACTACTAATGTTATATGATTCAAGCACAGTGATATGTATACTGTAAATGTAAATTCAAGGAGGAAAAAGTCATGGCTATAGTGAAATTATAACCTTTCCGTGGTTTTTTGACCAATCCGGACCATTTCAACCAGTTTTTCAATGAAGCGCTCTCCAACTTTGCGAATGGGGAGCAGCTTAGCTCCAAGGCCTGGACCCCGGCGGTGGATGTCTACGAGACAGACCACAGCTTGGTATTGAAAACGGAGCTGCCCGGTCTCGACCCGAAGGATATTGAAGTTCGCATCGAAAACGGAACGCTTTATCTGACGGGAGAGCGCAAGCAGGAGAGCGAAGTGAAGGAGGAGAACTACCACCGCATTGAGCGCTCCTACGGCACGTTCCTGCGGACGTTCAAACTGCCAAACTCTGTTGACGCGGAAAACGTGAAAGCGGAGTACAAAGACGGCGTCTTGACTCTGACCTTGGCAAAGCGTGAAGAGGCGAAGCCGAAAACGGTCAAGATCAACGTCACCTCAGGCGCGCAGGCCGCGGCCGCCCGGCAATAAGCCGCAGCGCTGGGTTTCGGGGGAAAAATTGAGCGGCAAAAATAACGGCCGCGCCTTATTCTTTAGGATGAGGGCGCGACTTTCTTTTTGTGCTGCACCAGTTCTGTCCGCTGAATTTTGATCCTCTAATTCATTCCGCGGACAGGAGGTAGAGCAGAGTTTTGCTTTTAAAACTCTGCGGTTTTTTGTGCGGGTGGCCAAAAGCCGCCGAGTCATAGAACAAGTCCGCGCCACGCGCGCGGCATCGCCATTTTAAGGAGCAACCATGGCCACACGATTCGACAAATACACAGTAAAGGCGCAAGAAGCGCTCGAAGCGGCGCAGGAGTTGGCGGGGCGGCATGGCAACCAACAAATCGAGCCGGTGCATCTGCTGTTGACGCTGGTGAACCAGCCGGAAGGAATTGTGCCAGCGCTTCTCAATCGGCTTGGTGTTGCGCCATCAACCGTTGCCGGGGAAGCGGAGAAAGTCATCGACGGCCTTCCTAAGGTTGGCGGCGCTTCGGACCACTATCTTTCACCCGCGCTCAAGCAAATCCTGGATGACGCCTTTCAGGAAGCCGCGCCGTTTAAGGACGAATTTGTCTCAACCGAGCACCTGCTGCTTTCCATTACCCGGAAACGGGACGACGCAGCGGGGCGAATTCTTACCCGTCTCGGCGTAACGCACGACGCCATCCTGAAGGCGTTGGTTGCAGTTCGCGGAACGCAGCGGGTGACGGACCAAAACCCGGAGACCAAATTTCAGGCGCTGGAAAAATTTGCCCGCGACCTGACGGAGCTTGCCCGGCGCGGAAAGCTCGATCCAGTGATCGGGCGTGATGAGGAAGTGCGCCGCGTGATCCAGGTGCTTTCGCGCCGCACCAAGAACAACCCGGTGCTGATTGGCGAGCCCGGCGTGGGCAAAACAGCAATCGTCGAAGGCATCGCGCAAAGGATTGTTGCGGGCGATGTTCCCGAGACGCTCAAATCGAAGCGCATTATCCAGCTTGACCTCGGCGCGCTGGTGGCGGGCGCAAAGTTTCGGGGCGAGTTTGAAGACCGCCTGAAGGCGGTGCTCAAGGAAATTGAAGAATCGAGCGGGCGCATGATCCTCTTCATTGACGAGTTGCACACGCTCGTGGGCGCGGGCGCGGCGGAAGGCGCCATGGACGCCTCAAATATGCTCAAACCGGCCCTCGCGCGCGGCGAGCTCCGCTGCATTGGCGCGACCACGCTGAAGGAATACAAACAGCACATCGAAAAAGACGCGGCGCTCGAGCGGCGCTTCCAGCCCGTCTACGTGGGCCAGCCTTCCGTGGAGGATACCATCGCCATCCTGCGCGGTCTAAAGGAGCGCTACGAGGTACATCACGGCGTGCGCATTAAAGACTCGGCCATTGTGGCCGCGGCGGTGCTGTCGAACCGATATATTGCGGACCGTTTCCTTCCCGATAAGGCGATTGACCTGATTGACGAGGCTGCCTCCAGCCTGCGCATCGAGATTGACTCGATGCCCACGGAGATCGACCAGATCGAGCGCCGTTTGACGCAGCTTGAAATTGAGCGCCAGGCCCTGAAGAAAGAGGACGATCCTGCCTCGCGCGAACGTCTGGCAAAACTTGAGCCTGAAATGCGCGCGTTGCGCGAGAAAGTGGACCCGTTGAAACTGCGCTGGAAAGCGGAGAAGGAAGTGATCGCCGGCATTCGGCAGTTGAAGAGCAACATTGAAGAAGCTAAGACCGCTGAGCAGCGCGCCACGCGCGAGGGCGACCTGAACAAGGCTGCGGAAATCCGCTACGGGCAGCTCGTAGCGCTAGAGAAAAAGCTCTCCGAAGCGAACAAGCGGCTCGAAGAATTACAGGAGACGGGCCGCATGTTGAAGGAAGAAGTGGACGAAGAGGACGTAGCGCAAGTGGTTTCAAAGTGGACTGGCATCCCCGTTTCCAAGATGCTCGAAGGCGAGATGGCCAAACTGGTGAAGATGGAAGAACGTCTGCGCCTGCGCGTGGTGGGGCAGGATGACGCGCTGCGCATGGTGGCAAACGCCGTGCGCCGCAGCCGCGCCGGATTGTCCGACCCAAAGCGGCCCATCGGCTCGTTTCTGTTCCTCGGGCCGACGGGCGTGGGGAAGACAGAGCTGGCGCGGGCGCTGGCCGAATTCCTCTTTGACGATGAGCGCGCCATGGTGCGCATTGATATGTCCGAATACATGGAGAAGCACGCCGTAGCGCGGCTGATCGGCGCGCCGCCCGGCTACGTGGGTTACGAGGAGGGCGGCCAATTGACGGAGCTCGTGCGGCGGCGTCCCTACGCCGTGTTGTTGTTCGACGAGGTCGAAAAGGCGCACCCGGACGTGTTCAACATCTTTCTGCAAATCCTTGATGACGGCCGCCTGACAGACGGCAAGGGGCGCACGGTGGATTTCAAAAATACCGTCATCATCATGACGTCGAACATCGCCTCGCATTTTATCCACGAGGCGGCGGGGCGCGCCGGAGCGGATGGAGACGAACCCGCCAAGATTACCGAAGACATAAAGCAACGCATTCAGCAGGAGCTGCTCGCGCACTTCCGTCCTGAGTTCTTGAACCGGATTGACGAAATCGTGATCTTCAACCAACTCGGCAAGGCGGAAATCGGGAAGATCATTGACTTGCAGTTGAGCTACCTGCGTGTTCTGCTCGAAGACCGCAAGATTCACATCAAGTTGACCGAGAAGGCTCGCGAACTGCTCGCCCGTGAAGGTTACGACGTGCAGTTCGGCGCGCGCCCGCTGAAGCGCGCCATCCAGCGGTCCATTCAGGACCCGCTCGCCATGAAGATGCTCGATGGTGAAGTACTGCCCGGCGATTCACTCACGGTAGACGCCGACTTGAAAAAAGGCGAGATGGTGTTTGAGAAGGAGACGGTGAAGGCCGCGCACGTCCAAACACGCCTTTGAGAGAAAAACCCGCGCCCGGCGTAACGAAGGGGACAACGAGCCAGCTTGCTGGCGTCAGAATGTGGCCAATGGCGTGAGCCATGGGAAAACAACAAGCAATGGACCCACAAGCCCCGGAGGGGCGGCATTCTGTTGCCGCCCGGGGGTGCCTTCGGTTGTGTGCGGAAGAAAAGACCCCTCACCCGGCGCTTCGCGCCACCCTCTCCCCTCGGAGAGGGATGGGATTCCCTGTTGGAGACTCATGCCATCGGCCACAATCTGCCGCCGCTTGCGCGGCTTCTGTCGTGCTTTGTGAAAAACCCCTCATCCACCACTCCGCGCCACCCTCTCCCCTGAGAGAGGGCTGGGATTCCCTGTTGGAGGCTCATGCCATCGGCCGCCGCTACAAAAATGCCGCAGAGTTTTAAAAGCAAAACTCTGCGCTACCCCCAGGCGCCCAAACAATGGCTGCTTGCGTCCGCAAAACTTCACTGCCCGTTAACATTGCTGTAACAAATGGGGTTCAACCTATCTCCAGATGCTTCCAGAATCCATGAGAGGAGTAACGCTCTGTGAAGATTAGCAAAGTATGGGCGTATGCGCTTTCCGTCGCTTTTGCGGGTTTGGTTTTGGCGGGGTGCAGCGGCAAGAATGCAGGCTCGTCTTCGGGCGAGCCGTCCGGCCATGCACTGCTGATTAACGTGGCAGGGTCCACTTTTGGCTACCCCATTTATTCAAATTGGTTTGGACGATACCACAATCTCCATCCCAACGTTGAGTTGAATTACGCCTCAATTGGCTCAGGCGGCGGCATTCAACAACTTCGGATGGGGACGGTAGATTTGGGGGCTTCGGACATGCCCTTGAACGATCAAATGCTTGGCACGTTCAAGGTGAAGATTTTCCAATTCCCCACGGTACTTGGCGCGGTTGTTCCAACTTACAACCTACCAGGTATAACCGCTTCGCTGAAGTTCACCCCTGAGGCGCTGGCGGGAATTTACCTGGGCAAAATCACGACCTGGAGCGATCCGGCGATTGCCAAGGCAAACCGGGACGTGAAGCTGCCCAACAAAAAGATAATTGTCGTTCACCGCTCAGACGGCAGCGGCACCACATTTGTCTGGACGGACTACCTCGCCAAGGTGAGCCCTGAGTGGAAGAGTAAGGTGGGGAGCAACACGTCCGTGAACTGGCCGGTGGGATTGGGCGGCAAGGGCAGCGAGGGTGTTACGGGGCTCGTCGAGCAGACGCCCTACGCGGTGGGTTACGTTGAGCTCACATACGCTCTTCAAAATCATTTGCTCTACGGGGAAGTGCAAAACTCCTCGGGGGCGTTCATCGAGGCGACGTTAAGTAGCGTGACGGAAGCAGCGGCGTGCGCTTCGGCTGAGTTGCAGAAGGACATCCGCGTCTCGATCACCAACCCGCCAGGAGATGCGGCTTATCCGGTCAGCACCTTCACCTATCTGTTGGTTCCCGCGATAATTCAGAACCCCGCGAAGCGGGATGCCATCAAAGGCTTCCTGAAATGGATGCTGGCCGATGGCCAGAAATCGGCGGCGGCGCTGTCCTACGCTCCTCTCCCGCAACAAGTGATCGACATGGAGACTGCTCAGATTTCTGAGATTCAATAGTATGGCAACGATGGTCCCACTCGCGGCCCAAAGCGCCCGCCGGAAGACACCCGGACGGGCGCGAGCCTTTTTGCGCAAGCTCCAAAGTGGCGACGAGATCGCGCACCTTGTGACGATGGTCTTCGCTCTGAGCATCCTCCTGATTGTGGGCTTGCTGGTTTATGAATTGTGGGTGCAATCCGCAATCTCCCGGCACAAGTTTGGTTGGGATTTTCTGATCACGCGAGCCTGGGACCCCGTTTTTGGGCATTTCGGCGCGCTGGCCTTTATCTACGGCACCGTTGTGACTTCGGCAATCGGCCTTCTCATCGCGGTGCCGCTCGGCGTGGGCGGCGCAATTTTCCTGGCCGAGTTTGCGCCCGCGCAGATTTCGGACGCTTTGACGTTTGTGATCGAGTTGCTCGCGGCCGTGCCCAGCGTTATTTTTGGCCTGCTGGGAATTTTCACCGTAATCCCGCTGCTCCGCGAAGTCGTCGATCCCTTCTTGCAGCGGCATTTCGGATTCCTTCCCCTCTTCCAAGGGCCTATTTACGGCGTGGGCTTCCTCGCAGCGGGCCTGGTGCTCGCCATCATGATTGTCCCGTTCATCATTTCGATTTCACGGGAGATGCTGCGAGCCGTGCCGGTGGAACAGCGCGAAGCGGCGCTGGCCCTTGGCGCGACGCGGTGGGAATCGACCTGGCAGGTGGTCACGCCATACGCCCGCGCGGGCATTATGGGTTCAGTGTTTCTGGCTTTGGCGAGGGCGCTTGGTGAAACCATGGCAGTCACCATGGTGATTGGCGGCACGCCGGTGATTAGCGCGTCGCTTTTCTCGCCGGGCTATTCGATCGCGGCGGTGATTGCCGACCAATTCACCGAGGCCACCGGAAGGCTCTATCTGCAATCGCTCATTGAGCTGGGCTTGGTGCTTTTTGTTCTGACCATCATTCTGAATGGCCTCGCCCGTCTGCTCATCCTCGCCACCACGAAGCAAGGGACCGCGCACCCATGAAATACCCCATCGCCTGGCGCAAATTGGTGAACGTCCTGATGGTCGGCCTCACCGGCCTCTGTGCTCTGGTAACGGTCTCGGCCTTGATCGCCATTTTGGGATACCTTGCCTGGAAAGGGGGCCGCACCATCAACTGGGCTTTCCTGACCCAACTGCCGAAGCCCGTGGGCGAGCCAGGCGGCGGCATGGCCAACGCCATCGTCGGCAGCGGCAAGATGCTGCTGGTCGCGGCGGTGACGGGCATTCCAGTGGGGCTGATGACGGGAATCTACCTTGCCGAATTTGGCGGGACCACGGTCTCCTTCATGGTGCGATACGCGGCGGACCTCTTGAATGGAGTTCCTTCGATCGTGATGGGGATTTTCATCTATAGCGTCGTTGTGATTCCAATGGGCCACTTTTCCGCCTTCGCGGGTGGCGTGGCATTGGGCGTCATGCTGATTCCCATTGTAGTGCGCAGCACGGACGAGTTCATCCGCGCGGTGCCGGGCAATATGCTCGAGGGCGCTCTGGCCCTCGGCGTCAGCAAATGGCGCGGGGTGGCCACGGTAGTAATTCCCGCGGCGGTCAGCGGCATCGCCACCGGGATTCTATTGAGCCTCGCGCGCGTGGCGGGCGAAACCGCTCCGCTACTCTTCACGAGTTTCGATAATCAATTCTGGAGTTCCGGCTGGGGTGAGCCCATCGCCTCGCTGCCGGTCATGATTTATAAATATGCCATTTCTCCTTACAAGAGTTGGCACCAGCAGGCCTGGGCCGGGGGGTTTGTCTTGCTGGCGTTTGTCCTTCTTGTTAACATTGGGGCACACGTGATCCTCTCAAGGCGCCGCTCTTTTATGCGGAGATGACCTTATGACTGCTGCATTCAACGTTCCGGCGATGCGAAGTGAAGGACAAAACAAGGTTGAGATGGCGGGGGCCACGGTCTCAGCCGTCAAGTTCGAGGCGGCAAACCTCAACTTTTATTACGGAGCTTTCCGCGCCCTGCATGATATTTCATTGCAGATCCGGCAAAACCAGATCACGGCTCTCATCGGTCCCTCCGGGTGCGGGAAGTCCACGTTCCTGCGCACGCTCAACCGGATGTCCGAAACCGTCCGCAACACCCGGACAGAAGGCGCAATCTTGCTTGACGGTGAAGACATCTTTACGATGGACCTAGTGGGGCTGCGGCGGCGCGTGGGAATGGTCTTCCAGAAGCCCAACCCGTTTCCGAAAAATATTTTCGACAACGTGGCTTATGGACTGCGCGTGAATGGCGGCTGCCGTGGGACACTGCTTGCCGACGCCGTGGAGGCCAGCCTTCGCCGCGCCGCACTTTGGGATGAAGTGAAGGATAAGCTCCACAAATCCGCCTATGCGCTCTCAGGCGGCCAGCAACAGCGACTTTGCATTGCCCGCGCGCTGGCCGTGAACCCGGAAGTTCTGCTGCTCGATGAGCCGTGCTCCGCTCTCGACCCCATCGCCACGGCCAAGATCGAAGACCTGCTGTTCACGCTAAAGCGGAATTGCACCATTCTTATCGTGACGCACAACATGCAGCAGGCGGCGCGCGTTTCGAAGTATACCGGTTTTTTCCTTCTGGGCGACTTGATTGAGTTTAATGAGACGGACTCCCTGTTCAAGAAGCCGGCCCGCAAACAGACGGAGGACTACATCACCGGACGCTTCGGATAGCGGCATGTCACGAACCCTTCTGTACCATGCGGGAGGCTTGCATGTGTCACGAGTTGTCATCCTGAGTGGTGCGTCGCAGGCGCATGAGGTCTGCCCTGAAAAATCCGGCCAAGACCCCTCACCCGGCTCGCTCCGCTCGCCACCCTCTCCCCAAGGGAGAGGGCCGGGAAAAAGTAAAGAGAGCAGCCCTCTTCCCCCACCTTTGCCGCCATTACTGAGCGCGGCGAGAATTCTGCTTTTCAGTATTTTCAACGGCATGCGAGATTCTTCACCGCCTTTGGCCCCTCCGAACGCCACGCATGCGGACTTTTTCAGCAAACGCTAGATCGGCTCGCCTAGCGCAACGCGAATGCCAGGGCCAGGCCCCCAGCGAGCGTCGCACCCATGAAATTCACGATGCTATTGGTGACCAATCCGCGCCGCTCGAGGGTAGCGCCTATCAGGCTATCGGCAAGATTACCGATGCATGCCGCTCCCAGCACCACTCCCGCGTTCCACCCCCCGCAGAGGCCCAATCCGTAACTCAATAAAACCACCACGCCGGACGCTCCCAAGCCGGCCGCTGTCCCGGCCAGCGAGATGCCACCGTTCTCTCCTGCCGCAACCGGCCGGAACGTCGTGATTAGGTAGGCTCGCGGCGAAAGCCACTTGCCGATTTCGCTCGCCACGGTGTCCCCCGCCGCTTCCGCAATCGCCGCGATGAACGCCATCAGGAAAGTCCATTGATAGGGCGTCGTAATCGCCAGAACGGCAAAGAAGGCCGCTGCCAAGACGTTGGCCGCCGCTTCGGGCCAACTGCGCGCTCCGCTGCGCCGCTCCGCGATGCCCCGCTCGCGCTTGCGCGCGTACCCCATACGCGTGCTGCCTATTCCGAGCACGAAAAAGCAGAAGAGGATGAGAAAGCTTTTGTAGCCAAATCCCAGGTAAACGGCCACGCCCAGCAGGAAACCCGCCGCCGCGCCGGATGCCGTGATTTGCCGCAATTTCCAGGCAAGCAACGCGAACGCCAGATTGATGATAATGGCCAGACCCACGCGAATGCCAAGATACGGCAAGTTGTGATCGAGCGACGCACGCTTGATAAGACCCGCGCAAAAAATGAAGCCGCCACAGATGAGGGGTACGGTGATGTTGTCATTCAGCCGAATGGGTAGACTCTCGACAAACGCTCCCACCACTGCAGCCGCCAGGCAAACGATTAACGCCTTCAAGTTCGGCCGCGTGCTGCTTACCCAAAGGATCAGCAGAAATGCGCCCGCCCCGCCAAACACGATAAAGGCCGCAAAGCCTTCCCATGTTTTCGCGTAATTGAACGGCAGAGCGTGTTTCCCCCATGATTCTCCCACCACCCCAGCCATGCCGTCTCCTAGCGCCAACAACGCCCACGCAGCCGCGACCACCGCGAGATTTTGTCTGAAAATCAGCGCCAGCGCAAGAATGGCAAGCGGATATAAGAATGCTCCCGCGCGCGAAGGCGGACCTATCGCCACTTCCCCGCCTCCAGCAAAATCGGCGCTCACGTCAGGCATCAGCAAGACACCAAAAAACAGAATGAGTATCGCCAAGCCGGCCGTTTCCTGCCACGTGATGGAGAAAAGAAGAAACGCAGGAATGATGAGGGCCAGATGGAACAGGCGGCGAGTTGTCCACGCTTGGGAGATTGAACGGGGCTTGGCTGGAATAATCGTTTCACACATGTTTGAGAACGTCTCTGCCAGTCGTCCGTAGTCAGTGGTCAGTTGTTCGCCGTCGTCATTCATTTACGCCAGCCATCTCTCCGCAAGGAGGCGAACCGCGAAATGATAGGTCAGAGACGAAGCGCCAGATCCACACATCGGATTTTGCTACAACATGCTGCGGGCTACTGACCACGGACAACACACATCCTTTGAATGATTCAATGAATCAACCTTAATAGATACGCTGCTGCGAGGCCAAGGTGCCCCGTCATCATCATCCAGTACATGTGGCGCCAGCCGGGATGGTTTTCGCCTTCCCTCACAAGCCGGCGCGGATCGCGGTTGATCAGGATCACAACATATGCGCCCCAGGCGAGCATCAGGGCGCTCAAAGCCAGGATTGCCGCTGCGTCACCCGTGAGAAGTTTCAAGAAAACTCCTAGCGCCATCACTATCCACGGAACAATAAATGCCGGGCTGATGAGCCGCGCGCTCGCCTGCACGCCATATTTCAGCGGCAGCGTCACGCATCCAGCGGCGCGGTCTCCTCCAATATCCGCAAAGTCCTTCGTCGTGGTGGCGCCCAGCAAAAACAAAAAATAAATGAAGCCGATATACCACGGTTCCCATGAATGCAGCACCGTAGCTACTGCGGCCCAACCTGCCACCTTCAACAACTCGCCGCGCGTGAGCGCGATGATGAAGTTAGACGCCCAGGGGCGGCGCTTCAGCCGGAGGGGGGGCGCGGAGTAAGAAATCGTAGCGAGCGCAGCGAAGAGATAAATAACGAACGTTTGCTGGTTGACCTGCGCTGCGAGCAACAGCGCCAGAAAATACGCTGCGATGGCGAACGTCCAAGCCTGACGGAGGGTCATCCGTCCTGAAGGCAGCGGGCGGCGGGCCTTGTTGATGCGGTCGTTTGCCAAATCAAAGATCTGGTTCAAACCGTTCGATCCCGCATTCAAAACGCCCGCTGCTACGATCGCGAGCGCCACCGGCAGCGGATGAAATGATGCCTTTGTCGCCGCGATGCCGATCAACGCGCCGGAAAGAATTCCGACCATCGGCGGAATCAACGTGAACGGACGGCCAAAAGTCCAATAGAGGCGAAGGCGCATCATGCAGCACGAAGGAAAATCAGAAACGAGAAGTCAGAAATCAGTGCTGTCCGGTTTGAAATTCGCAATTCAAATTTGCGATGCCGGATCAGGCGATGACCCGCCTTTTCGCCCCTCGCCGCCGGCAAAACCGTTTTCAGAATGACCCTACGCCTTGGGGTGGGCCTTGTCGTACACGTCAATCAGTTGCCGGATGGAAATCTGGGTATACTTCTGCGTGGTTGAGAGGCTGGAGTGGCCCAGCATCTCCTGAATCGCCCGCAGATCTGCGCCCTCCGCCAGAAGGTGAGAAGCGAAGGCGTGGCGCAGCGAGTGGGGGCTTACGCGAACGTTGGGGCCAAAAAGACGGACGTACTTCCCGACGATCCGGTGAATCGAGCGATCGGTGAGCCGCCCTCCTCGGGTGTTGAGGAACAGCGCGGAGCCTGAAGGCTTGCATTCCGCGGCCAGTTTCGCGCGCGCGGGCAGATAATTCATCAGAGCATTTCTTGCTTTTGAACCGAAGGGGACAATCCGTTCCTTGCGCCCCTTACCCCGCACCAGAACGACGCCCTCACCCATGCGGACGCTTGCAAGATCGAGACCGGCTAATTCGCTCACGCGCAGCCCGGAAGCGTAGAGCCACTCGAGAATGGCGCGATCACGGACCAACGCAAAGCCGCCCGCTTCCGATTCGACAGCCAAGCGGTCGAGAAGGTTGTTGGTTTCTTCCTCCGTCATGATGCGCGGGAGTTTTCGCGGCGTCTTGGGCGTTGAGACCACAACGGTGGGGTTCACCGCCAGCACCCCTTCACGACAGAGAAACTTAAAGAACGACCGCAAGGCCGCGAGCTTCCGGGCTGCGGAGCTCTTCTGCCGTTTGTGCTCCAGCAGAAAAGCCAGGAAACCCCTGATTTCCATAGAGCCAATGAACCCGATCTTGGGCGGCGCATCGGGCACGCTGCCGCGTAGAAAATCGCGGAACTGAAGAAGATCACTCCGGTAGTTCCTCAATGTATGCCGGGATAGATTGCGTTCGCTGCCGAGATATTGAATGAATCGTTCGATCAACTCGTCCATGATGTTTGTTCGTTGTCCGCCGTCCATGGAAAGTGCCGCGACAAGAAAAAACCGCAGAGTTTTAAAAGCAAAACTCTGCGCTACACCAAGGGCGCAGGGCAAGCAGCAATTGCCGTCAACAGCGACCCTACGCCCGGTTGGCTTCCGCCCACCGTGGTAATCCATTGTTCAGCTTCCTGCAACGCACGTTCGCACTGGCGGTCGCGCCGCGCGCGGCGGTCGCGCGAAATCGCTCTCGGAAGGCTGTCAACCGGCGGAATAAGATCAAACGAGATGTTGGTGGGCTGATAGTTTGCAGGGTCCGCGTGGGTGATGAAATGAATCAGCGAACCCAAGGCTGTGTCGCGCGGCGGCGGCGCAAAGGTGGCGCCCTGCGCGCGCCGGGCGATGGCGAGCCCGGCCAGGAATCCCGACGCGATGCACTCGACGTAACCTTCCACGCCGGAAAG
The DNA here is from genome assembly GCA_050745285.1 of Terriglobia bacterium. Lineage (GTDB taxonomy): Bacteria > Acidobacteriota > Terriglobia > UBA7540 > UBA7540 > RH2-MAG17b. The sequence continues at coordinate 4,554 of JBOGJX010000063.1, read as the reverse complement.
CTGCCCGGCAACATAGATTCCGGGCGCTGATCGCAAGCTCAGATCGGGCGCGAGCAAGCGTGGAGCGTTTAAATAGGTATTGCGGTGGATTTGCCCAAAGCGCAGAAACTCCGCGCGCTCAAGGCCGGGAATCATGCGCAGAATGCGCTTCTGCTCGGGGAAGCGCAAATGGTTCTGAAATCCCACCAGGTTGAAACTCGAGAACCGCAAGTTTTCTGTCCTGAGCTGCGCCACGGCGTAGGGCTGCCTTCCCGTGCGCGGGTCCACCAGCCCCACCGGTTTCATGGGTCCGAAGCGCAGCGTATCAACCCCGCGGCGCGCCAGCTCCTCAATCGGCAGACACGCCTCGAAGTAACGGGCGTCTTCAAAGGCATGCGTCTCGACCGCCTCCGCCGCTCGCAGCGCTTCATAGAAGACCCTGTATTCCTCTCCGTTCATCGGGCAGTTCAGATAGTCCTCGCCTCCCTTGCCATAGCGCGAGGCGCGGAAAATGCGCTCCATATTCAGCGTCTCTGCGTCAACGATGGGGCTGATGGAATCGTAAAATGCCAGGCTCCCAGCGCCCGTGAGGGACTGGAGCTCACGCGCCAGTGTGTCTGAAGTGAGTGGGCCGGTGGCGATCAGTGTGAAACCCTGAAAGGGAATCTTCAGAAGTTCGGCTCTCCGCAATTCGATGAGCGGGTGGCATTCAATCGCGCGGGTCACGGCGTCCGGAAACCTCTCGCGATCAACCGCCAACGCGGAGCCGCCCGGCACGGCGTTCTCATCGGCGAGGCGCAGCAGCAGTGAGCCCAAGCGCCGTAGTTCCTCCTTCACCAGCCAGGAAGCAGCTCCGGGCGCATTCGACTTGAGCGAATTGCTGCAGACGAGTTCTGCCAGGCGATCCGTCTTATGAGCGGGCGTCAGGCGCTGCGGGCGCATTTCATAGAGAGTTACCGGAATGCCGCGCGTCGCGATCTGCCACGCGGCCTCGCTCCCGGCCAAACCACCCCCCGCAATAGTCACCGATTGTTTTGCATGGTGCGCCACCAGGAGATTATATCAGGTCGGGAACTGCACCCTCATCGGCGCGTGAGCGTGGCGAAGAATCTGTTTTTGTGCCGCCCCCTCAGCGGGGCGAAATGAGATTATCATAGTGGGAACCGATCCAATACCAGATCATCGTGTCCTCCTTGCGAATTCCTATCGCCCGCCAACCCAGGCTAATACGCACAGAATAAATCGGCTTGATCTGAATTGCGCTGTCGCGTGGGAGATCACAGATCATCGGAAAGGCATTTCGTTTTGCCTTGTTCGAATTCAGCGATCGCTTCATCGGCAAGACCGGAGAGCTGGTCGCGCGACCTGGCAAATGCCTTCGTCCAATTACGCTCCGATGCGAGGTCCGCTAGCAACATTGCCGCAACGGAATCCTGCTCTTCTATCGACAGTTTTGCAGCCTCCGCAAAGGCCGTTTCGAGCAGCTTTGTCATGGTGGGCGACTCATTCGTCGAACTAGACTCAGTATATCGCGACACGCCGTCTTTTCCACTGGAAGTGGGTGGCGTGGGGTTGGCTTCTAGCTCCTGGGGTCCTTTAGCATACCCATCGGAAATACCGCAAACTCAAAAGACCATTCTTGCGCTACCATATCTTGCACCGCTTCTTGGGGGAGCGCACCATGGCGTCGCCGGGCTTGCAGTCCCAGGCCCGGGCAAAAGCCGGCATATTGGAAAGTGGCCCGTTCGCCCGGAAGCGGTCGATGGGATGAGGATCGGTCGCCACGCGGAGACGCTCAAGCTCGGGCCGGATATTCTGCTCCCAGCTCTCGGCGTAGCCCAGGAAGAAGCGCTGCTCCGGGGAGAATCCGCCAATCTTGACGCGGGGCTTGCCCTGCATGGATTTTTCAAAGGCGTTGTAGGCAATCACAAGGCCGCCGAGGTCCGCAATGCTCTCGCCCTCAACGAGCTTGCCGTTTTCGTGAAGGTTGTCCGCGACCACGTAGCCGTCAAACTGGTTCACGATGCATGCGGCGCGCTGGTTGAACTGCGCAAGGTCCGCCGGGGTCCACCAGTCTTTCAGATTTCCGTGCGCGTCAAATTGACGTCCTTCGTCATCAAACCCATGAGTCATTTCGTGGCCAATGGTCGCGCCGGTATCGCCATAATTGATCGCGCTGGCGGCCTCCGGATCAAAAAAAGGCGGCTGCAGAATGCCCGCGGGGAACACGATTTCATTCATCGAGGGATCGTAGTAGGCGTTGACCGTGGGCGGAGTCATTTCCCATTCCGTGCGGTCCACCGCTTTGCCGATCTTGTTCAGCTCGCGCTGAAACTCAAACTGGTCTGCGTTCAGAACGTTCGTGATGTAAGCTCCGCGCGTGATGGAGAGAGCGGAATAATCCCGCCACTTATCGGGATACCCGATCTTCTTGCGCATGGCGTCGAGCTTCTCGATGGCGAACTTGCGCGTTCCGGGTCCCATCCAGGGTAGCGTCGAGATGTCACTCCGGAGCTGCCCAATCAAGTTATTGACCATGCTCAGCGCGTCGGCCTTGGCAGCAGGGGGGAACTCCGCCTTCACGTATTGCTCGCCGAGCGCCATGCCCATGCCTCCGTCGACGGCGTCCACGCAGCGCTGCCAGCGCGGTTGAAGCTTTTGCGCTCCGGTCAGAATGCGCGTGAAGTTGAATTCTTCATCCACGAACGCGTTCGAAAGATAAGGAGCCGCCTGGTCAATCAACTGCCAGCGCAAATAGGTTTTCCAATCCTTAAGCGGTAGGGTGGTGAGCGCCCGGTTCACCTCCTTCAAGAAATCCGGCTGAGCGGCGTTGATCGAACTCAGACCCGGCTGCCCAATCTCGCGAAAGAAAGTCTGCCAGGAAAAAGCCGGTGTGAGCGCGAGTAACTGCGGCACGTCCATCACGTGGTACACGGCCTTTGGGTTCCTCAATTCCACTGGCGTCAAAGAGGATTCCGCAAGCTGTGTCTCCATTTTCATAATGGTTGCAGCCTCAGCCGCCGCCATCGACGGCGAGTCTCCCAGGAGTTTAAGCAAATTCGTCGCGTGGGTTAGGTATAGCGCGCGGATTTGTTTGGACTTTGGGTCCTGCTTGGTGTAGTAGGTGCAGTTGGGAAGGCCCAGCCCGCCTTGCCACGCAACGCCGATCTCTTCATTGCTGTTTTTGTAGTCTTGCTCCGAAGCGAACGCGAAGGGCGCATCCACGCCGAGGCCCTGCAAACGCGCGATTTCGGCCTCAAGGCTTCTCAGGTTGTGAATTTGGTGGATACGATGGAACTCCGGCTCGAGCGGCTTCACACCCTCAGACTCAATCCCCTCCTTGTTCATGCAACTGGCATAGAAGCCCCCTAGCTTCTGTTCGTTTGAGCCTGCCGGGGCGTCCGACGCCGCGTCCGCCTCAAGAATGTGGCGCAGAATTCCCTGGTTTCGGCGGGTCACAACGCGGATGATGCCCCAGGCGGGATAATCCGGCGGGATGGGATTTTTCGCCCTCCATCCACCTACCGCAAACTGATAAAAATTTGTGCAGGGCTTTACGCTGGGATCAAGGTTCTGCGGATTGTAGCCGTACGGTAAAGCTGCGGACGCTTCCGTGGCCGCTTGCCCTGGAGAGTCCGTCTGTGCCGGGGCTGTTTGCCCAAAAATGACGGCGTGATGAGTCGCAGCCATGAGTGCTCCGGCGATCAGCGTGACGAAAACGATCTCCAACCAGCGAAATTTCGTCCAATGCATAAATCCCCTCCCGCTGTCTGATCTGAACGTGTTTTCGACATTACGGCGCAAATTTTTGGACGTGCCTTGCGGCCATGCCGCTTGCTGCGCCCACTGGCTTTGGGCGCGGCAAGCAGCGCCCCTACGAACCCGGATTGTTCAGCCAACTTTGACAAGCCTTGGTTGGATCCCCGGACCGACGCCTAAGGTCGTATTGTGACATATTGCAAGGCTGGGTGGTGGGGCAGTTTGATGGCTACGAGCCGAAAAAATCAGCGATGACCGCTTTGGCTTCCGGCGTCGCCGTGATTTCAAGACAAATTGGCTGATTACCGGCCTCAACAACAATTCGGAACGTCAGGAACGGGCAGCACTGGCGCTCTAAATCGACCAAACGACCGAGCAGGGCCAATACTTCAGAAGTGGGATCAAAGCGATAGGCATAGCCCAGCGGCAAGGGCGTCACGTTAAGAACGGCCCCGCGAACAGCATCTAGGATCGTTCGGCGGCGCTCTCGCATTTCGGCTTCACTGAGAGTGCAAGCCGTCGGCAGTGCCATGAGGGCAGTGTACCCGGCTGGTCAGGAACTTTCAAACTGTTCCACTACCCATGGCCATACACAATGTGGAATTAGCGGAGAGAGAGATTACCAACGTGGAAAGATTTGCCGGAAGATTGCGGTGGCAGCGCTAACGGAATGCGCCGCGATAGGACGCTGAAAACTCCCCTCCTAAGCGTGTGCGCCTGAATAACTTGGACAGGTTTACCTACGAGATGGCAAAACACAATAGCTTCTTAGGGTGGCGCATACATTGCTTCGTATGTATGCGCCACCCTTCGGAA
>JBOGJX010000062.1:0-19420 GCA_050745285.1 Terriglobia bacterium | reverse complement strand
GTTTTAACCGTGCCGTAAGGCCCTCACCCACCACTTCGTGGTTCCCCCTCTCCCAAAGGGAGAGGGGATGGGGGCGCTCACGGCACGGTTGAAACCGTGCCCTTCCGCTGTGTTTTCATGCTTTGCGGGTGTCGCCAAGCGACATGATCGACTGCTTGTGTTGGAGCGCCCTCTCAGAAAAGCAGATTCTTCGCGGAGTTTACCCTGAGCGAAGCCGAAGGGCTCAGAATGACATGTCTCAGGAATCTTGCTAAAAAGCAAGAATTTACGACCTCGTAGCGCAGCGTTTTGCTTTCAAAATTCTGCGGCTTTTGACCGGCCAGCGCGAAATGCCACAGAGTTTTAACGGCAAAACTCTGCGCTACATCCTCTTTTGAGGAGATCAAATCCTCTGGATAGCCGCGAGACCCACGCCCCCCTTCACACAACGCAGCAAACGGAGGACCACCGCGCTCAACAAGACGCTCAGGATCTTGCCCGCCTGGGCTACGCGCAGGAGCTTTTCCGCGGTTTCGGTGGCTTCTCCAACTTCGCCATTTCTTTTTCCATAATCTCCATCCTCACCGGCGCCGTAACGCTATTCGATTACGGCCTCACCATGGGAGGCCCGCTCGAAATGACGCTCGGCTGGCCGATCGTTACCGCGGGCACGCTTCTGGTGGCGCTGAGTATGGCGGAGCTTTGTTCCGCGCTTCCCACCTCCGGAGGCATGTACCATTGGTCGGCCGAGCTCGGCGGCCCGATGTGGGCGTGGTTTACCGCGTGGCTCAATATTGTTGGTCTTGTGGCCTGCATCGCGGGCATTGATTATGGTTGCGCGCTGTTTCTGGTTCCGCTGCTCGGCATTGAGTCGAAAACATCAACGCTGATCATCGCGTACGGCCTGCTGCTGCTCTCGCAAGGTGTCATTAACCACTATTCCACCCGCTGGATCGCGTGGCTCAACGATCTCAGTGTTACCGTGCATATCGTGGGAGTGGCTGTGATCATTGGCGCGCTCTGGATTTTCGCGCCCAAGCGGCCCCTCAGCTTTCTGATCCAGGCGACCTCGTCAAGCCACATCCACGGCTCATACGTCTGGTTATTTATGCTGGGCCTGCTTCAAGCGCAATGGACTTTTACCGGCTTTGACGCCTCGGCGCACGTGGCGGAGGAAACGGTGGACCCTCGCCATCGCGCGCCGTGGGGCATGGTAATGTCTGTGGTGATCTCGGGATTTTTCGGCTATCTGCTGATCCTGTCTCTTACCTGGTCCATCCCCGATATCGGCCGCGTGCTAGGCGCAAAGGACGCCGGCGGCAATCCGCTTCCTGCCGTCCTCGCCATTGTTGAAATGACTCTCGGCAGCCGCGCGGGGGTCGTGGTGCTTGGCCTTACCGTGCTCGCCATGTGGTTCTGCGGCCTGGCAGCCTGCACTTCCGTCTCGCGGACGTTCTATGCTTTTGCGCGCGATAACGGCATGCCTTTATCAAAACTCTGGAGCCGCATTAACCCGCGCCATAAAACGCCGGTTGCGGCCATCTGGCTTTCTGTCGTGCTGGCCTTCGCCGCGATGGTCTACAGCGGCGCATACTCGGTGGTGACGTCGATCAGTGTTGTGGGCTTCTATCTTTCGTATATAATTCCCGTCTATCTTGGCTGGCGCAAGAAGGCCCTCTGGACCTCCAAACGCGGCCCCTGGAATCTGGGCAACTCCAGCAACACGATTAACGTCCTGGCGCTGATATGGACGCTGGGCATTTGCTTCATCATGGTGATGCCACCCAATACACGCGCCGGTTGGGGCATCGGGGCCGTGATGGGCGTGCTCCTCCTGGTGCACCTCACGAGCGGCAAGCACAAGGTTCAGAAACCCCTCTGGGACCTTGAGGGGAAAAGCGCCACGGAAGTGACGAGCGATGAGTGAGAAAAAAGTAGCGCAGAGTTTTGCTGTTAAAACTCTGCGGCCTTTTCATGTTGGATTTGCGATTTTGGATCGACTGTAGGGGCGCTGCTCGCTGCGCCCAGCGCTAATGCCGGGAGGGCGCAGCAAGAGCAGCGCCCCTACGCAGATTCGATTTTCATTACGTTTTACGAGGAAACCCATGGAAGCTGAAACCCTCATCAAATCCCTGAAACCGGGGAAACTCCTGATCGGCGGAAAACACGAAGACGCGGCCTCCGGCAAAACCATTCCTGTGATGAATCCCGCCACCGGAGATCAGCTTACCACCGTGCCAGACGCCACCGCGGAAGATGTGGATCGCGCGGTGGGCGCCGCGCGCCGCACGTTTGAAAACGGAGCATGGCGTAACATGAGAGTTTCCGAGCGCGAGAAAATCATCTGGCGCATCGGCGAGCTGATCGAGAAGAACAAAGAAGAGCTCGGGATGCTCGAATCGCTCAACAACGGTAAAACCTACCGCGAGGCGCTGCGCGGCGATATTCCTCCCTCGTGGGATATTTTTTATTATTACGCCGGCTGGGCGCGCAAGATTTATGGCGAGACGATTCCGGTGGACGGCAATTATCTCAACTACACGCTGCGCGAGCCTGTCGGAGTGGTGGGCATGATCACCGCCTGGAATTATCCGCTCCTGCTAGCCGCGTGGAAAGTGGCTCCAGCTCTGGCTACGGGCTGTTCCATGGTGATCAAACCCTCGGAGATGACGCCGCTCACCACGCTCAAGCTCGGCCAATATTGCCTTGAAGCGGGTGTGCCGGAAGGCGTGGTGAACGTGGTCACAGGTTTGGGTCCGACCGCCGGCGAAGCCTTGGCGCGGCACATGGACGTGGATAAAATTGCCTTCACCGGCAGCATCCGCACCGCGCGGTCACTGTTGAAGGCGTCGGCGGAGAGCAATCTGAAGCGGCTTTCGCTCGAGCTGGGCGGCAAGTCCCCCAACATCATTTTCCCCGACGCCGACTTCGAGCGCGCCACGAATGCTGCCTTCTGGGGCATCTACGCGAACAAAGGAGAAGTGTGCAGCGCAGGTTCACGCCTGCTCGTGCATGAGAAAGTTTACAACCAATTTGTCGACGGCCTCGCCGCGTGCGCCAGGAAATTGAAAGTGGGAGATCCGCTTGACCCCGCGAGCGAAATGGGCGCGCAGATCAGCAAAGCCCAGATGGAGCGCATCCTGAGTTACATCGAGGCCGGCAAGCAGGAGGGCGCACAGCTCGTCTGCGGCGGCGAGCGCGATATGGAGGGTGGCAAAGCCAAAGGCTACTACGTGAAGCCCACGATCTTCGCCGGCGTGAAGCCACAAATGAGAATTGCGCAGGAGGAAATCTTCGGCCCGGTACTTGCCGCGCTGAAGTTCCAGGACGAGGAAGAGGCGGCGGCCATTGCCAACAGCACGATCTACGGCCTGGTTTCGGCTGTCTGGACGCGCGATATCCGCATTGCGCACGGCATGGCACGGAAGATCAAGGCGGGGTCTGTCTGGATCAATGACTACAACTGCTTTGACAGCGGCTCACCCTTCGGCGGCACCCGGCAAAGCGGCTTCGGCCGCGAAATGGGAGCGCACGCGCTCGAATCCTACACTCAGGTAAAATCCGTTTGGGTTGCGCTGGATTAACTTGGCAGGCTGCCTGCCTCCGACCGACGAGGCGTGCCCCCTCACCCCTCCCGCTATGCGGGACACCCTCTCCCCAGGGAGAGGGCGGGACTCACAAATTCTCCGGAAAGCCCAGCCCTCTCCCGGAGGGAGAGGGGGGACCGCGGGGAAGCAGTGCTTCCCGTCGCGGTGGGTGAGGGGACAACGGGAAATCTGACAGGACGATATAAGGGGCGCTTCCGAGGAGAAAATGACTCTTCAGCAAATCAAACAACTTATCCGGAAGCATCACATCGGCAAAATCAAGCTTGGCGGCTTTGACGCGGATGGCATCCTGCGCGGCAAATACGTCTCTCTGGAAAAGTTTTTTTCCGCCGCCGGACACGGGTTGGGCTTCTGCGACGTCATATTCGGCTGGGACAGCGCGGACGTGCTTTATGACCAGGCGGCGGTCACCGGTTGGCATTCAGGGTTTCCCGACGCCGTGGCGAAAATTGATCTTTCGACTTTCCGCCTGTTGCCCTGGGAACCTAACACCGCGTTTTTCCTGCTCGATTTCTGCCGTCCGGATGGAACTCCGCTTCCCGTTTCGCCCCGTCATGTTTTGCGCCGCGTGATTGAGCGGGCCGAAGCGATGGGCTATTCGCCGCGCGCCTCGATTGAGTATGAGTACTGGTTCTTCAGGGAGGATCCGCAAACCGTGCGCGCCAAGCGTTACCGCGATCTCGAACCTCTTACACCCGGAATGTTTGGCTATAGCGTGCTGCGCTCATCGGTGCATTCCGGTCTGGCGCACGAAATTCTGGATTCGGCGCGCGACATGGGGATCGAGATCGAGGGCCATCACACCGAGACCGGCCCTGGCGTCTACGAAACCGCCATCCGCGTGGATGATGCCTTGAGCGCGGCGGACAAGGCGGCGCTCTTCAAAGTAGCCATCAAGGTCATCGCCCAGAAACGCGGGTTGATGGCCACCTTCATGGCCAAATGGAACGCGAAGCTGCCCGGCTCAAGCGGCCACATTCATCAAAGCTTGATGGACCCACAGGGAAAAGCGAATCTTTTTTACGGCGGCGCCAACACCACCCCGCCGGGCATGTCCCCGTTGATGCAGCGCTATCTCGCTGGACAACTCGAACTGATGCCGGAATTTGCCGTGATGTTTCTACCTACGATCAATTCCTATAAGAGAACCGCGCCGGGCACGCTGAGCTGGGCGCCTTCCAACGTTACCTGGGGCATTGATAACCGCACCACGGCGCTGCGCGCGATTCTCACCGGTCCCAAGACAACGCGCGTGGAGCATCGCCTGCCGGGCGCGGACGCCAACCCTTATCTCTCGCTCGCCGCCAGCCTCGCTTCGGGCCTCGACGGCATCCGGCATAAGTTGAAGCTCTCCGCTCCCTCTGGCAATGCGTACACGGCGGACACGGCGTCTCTGCCCCGCGGCTTAAAAGAGGCCAACGCAATTTTCCGTGCCAGCCGCGCCGCAAAGGATTGGCTCGGCGAGGAATTCGTTAATTTCTATTCCATGACCCGCGATTGGGAACTGAAGCAATTCGAGCGCGCCGTGACCGATTGGGAGATGGAAAGGTATTTCGAGTCGATTTAGCGTTCGTTATTGTAGCGGCGCTGTATGAGCGCCTGTACAATGACGAACTTCACCATAATTTGTAATCCTCAATAGGCTGACCAAACTCGGCCTTTATCGTCGCCCCCGCGAAAGCGGGGGTCCATTTGTTTGGATTCCCGCTTTCGCGGGAATGACGGCGCACGACCTGGAGGCACACTTCGGCTGCGGCCAATGGCCGCGTTGCGCTGTCCCGCCAGTCATCAATAACGCTGCCATCCTCCTGATCGAGGAGGATGGGCACGCAGCGAATGGAAGGCATTGATATGAGCACCCAAATCTCGGTATTTGCGTTTCCAACCCGCACCATTTTCGGAGCGGGCGCGCTCGCCCAGCTCGGCGATGAAATTGCGCATCTGGGAATCCGGCGGCCGCTGCTCGTGACGGATCGCGGTGTGGTCTACGCGGGCATCATCGAACGAGTCACGGGCGCCGCCAAGTCAGTCTCCTTTGCCATCTTCGATGGAGTCAGCCCCAACCCCACGGAGCAAAATGTTGTCGAGGGCATCGAGTGCTACCGGCGGGAGCGCTGCGACGGAATCGTTGCCGTGGGGGGGGGCAGCCCGCTGGATGCGGCCAAGGTGGTCCGCTTGGGTGTCACCCATCCGCTGCCACTCGAACAATACGATGATCAGTTGAATGGCGGCGACAAGATCGGCGCCAATCTGCCCCCAATGGCTGCCATCGCCACCACTTCCGGCACGGGCAGCGAAGTCGGGCGGAGCGCCGTGATTCTGCTCAACTCAACGGACCGCAAGACGGTGATCTTCAGCCCTCACCTTATTCCCAGTGTGGCCCTTGATGATCCGGAGCTTACGCTCGCCATGCCGCCCCAAATCACTGCCGGAACCGGGGTTGACGCGCTCACGCACAACGTCGAAGCGTATCTCGCCAAGGGCTACCATCCGATGTGCGATGCCATCGCGCTCGCGGGAACGCGGCTGGCGGTGGCCAATCTCCCTACGGCGGTTCACAACGGAGATGACATTACGGCGCGTACCAATATGATGATGGCGTCGCTCATGGGCGCGGTTGCGTTCCAGAAAGGGCTTGGCGTAACCCACTCGCTCGCCCATCCGCTTTCCTCCATAGGCGGGCTGCATCATGGAACCACCAATGGCGTGTTGCTGCCCTATGTTCTGGAGTTTAATCGCGCCGTCTCGCAAGACCGGCTCCGTGATCTCGCCCTGGCGATGGGTCTTGACGTAGGGCAGAAATCCACCGCAGATGCGGCTTCTGCGGCCATTGAGCGAGTTCGCGGGTTGTTGCAGGAGGTGGGCATCCCGGACCATTTGAGCGCCTTAGGCATCAGGCGCGAGATGATTCCGGCCATGTCGAAGAAAGCCATGGAGGATGCCTGCCATTTGCTTAATCCGCGCCCCTGCGCCGAATCGGATATGACGGCGCTGTATGAGCAGGCGCTGTAGGTGCTCTGGAGTGGGGGAGCTTGCTCCCGCTTTCGTTTGGGCGGGGCTTGCCCCGCCCAAACTGGGGCGCAGCGAGTAGATCCCCTTACAAAGCGGCGACAAGCTGTCCCACTCCAAAGCAGATGCTTCGCTTCGCTAAGGGTAAGCTCTGTGAAGAAGCTGGTCCGAAAATCCCGGCTAGGAGAGCGGAAGGGCACGGTTTTAACCGTGCGGGAAACGCCCTCACCCACCGCTTCGCGGTCCCCCCCTCTCCCAAATGGAGAGGGAACGGGGGTGAGGAGGCCACGGTCACGGCACAGCTAAAGCCGTGCCCTTCCGCTCCATTTTCATGCTTTGCGGGCGCCGCAAAACGCCATGACCACTCACTAAATTAGGAATAACAATGAATCCTCGATCCGGACTCGTACTATTTCTTGCGCTCTTAATGGCCGCCGTCCTCCTTGCTCCATCGACTACGGGCGCGCGCGATACTAGCGCCACGACGGTCGCCGCCAGTGCCGAGCTCGAAGCTCCGGCCGGCAACCGCCCCACTCATATTAATCGCTCCGGCGCCACGGTGATTCCGAGTGGCCGTCTCATCACGCCGCGCGGCATACAGGTGACGGTGGCGCCGCATCCATACGGCATGGTTCTTAGCCACGATGGCCAAACGCTGGTCACGGTGAACAGCGGCACAGCGCCTTTCTCCATCTCCATCATCACGCGCCTCGCCAGCGCGCATCCCACGGTTGTGCAGATTCCACCCGGCTTCAAACCCGCGGACGCCGATCCCAAGAGCGTCTATATCGGCGCCGCGATCGCGCCGGATAATCGAACAGTATACGTCTCGGAAGGAAACAACGGAAAGATCGGCGTCTTTGATCTGGCTACCCACCAACGTATCGGGTCCATGGATCTCGATGGGACGTTCAAAGGCGCGAGCTTTCACGATAGCCTCACAGGGGATTTGAAACTTTCGCCGGACGGCCGCACTCTATACGCTCTTGATGTCGCCCACTTCCGGCTGGTGATATTCGATGCTCGCTCGCGCAGGATTGTGGCGAGCTTGCCGGTGGGATACCTGCCTTTTGGTATTGCCCTCTCGCCGGATGGACATAGGCTTTATGTGTCGAATACCGGCATGTTCCGCTATTCGCTCGTGCCGGGTTATGATCCGAAACATCCCCGGAAAACGGGTTTGACATTCCCGCCCTTTGGCTTTCCTTCCCAGCAAGCCGAAGAGGGCGTGACGATCAATGGTAAAAGAATCCCCGGCCTCGGTCATCCCAACACTCCGGCCTCGAATTCGCTCTGGATCATTGATGTTTCGAATCCTACTCAACCGAGGGTCACGGCCAAGATCCCCACCGGAATCCCTGTAGGTCCCGGTTCGGTGGGAGGCAGCAGCCCTTGTGGCGTGGTAGCCACGAATAAATACATTTATGTCAGCAACGCCAGCCAGGACAGCATCACGGTCATCGACGCGGCCAACGGGCGCGCGGAAAGGACCATCCTTCTCGAACCCGCTCCGGCCGTCAGAGGGTTGCGCGGCGTGCTTCCTTTCGGCCTTGCGTTAAGCCCTGATCACCAGAGGCTCTACGTGGCCTGTGCGGGCGTTAACGCCGTTGCGGTGCTCGAAGCGAAAAGCGGCAAAGTGTTGGGTTATATTCCCACCGGATGGTTCCCCGCGCGGGTTGCCGTAAGCCCGGACGGCGGCACGATCTATGTGTCCAACGGCAAGGGATTCGGCGCCGGTCCGAACGGTGGCCCGGATTTCCACGCAGGGCCGGAAGGGACGTACATCGGCGACATCACCAAAGGGACTGTATCGATCATCAATCTGGCTTCTCTTTCCCGGACGGCTCCGCCGCTCCACGGTGTTGCGGCGCCGGAAAATTTGCGCGGCATTCCCGGTGCTCGGCCATTGCGCGGGCAGACGGAGCAGGTGTTGTTGAACAACGGCTTCATTCCCCCGTCCAATCAGACGCCTCGCAGCCCGGACTTTCCGGTTCCTCCGCCCGGCATGGCCAGCCGCGAGATTCAGCACGTGGTCTTCATCGTGAAGGAGAATCGCACCTTCGATCAGGTGTTTGGAGACCTGAAGGAAGTGAACGGGCAGCCGGTCAGCGCGGATGCGAACCTGGCTCAATACGGGAGCGACGCCTGCGTCGTGAACAGAAAAATGGGTCTCTCTGTCGCGCACGTGGACGTAACGCCCAATCACTACGCCCTGGCAAAGCGCTTCGGCATCAGCGACAACTTTTACGTGGATTCTGACGTCTCCGTAGACGGCCACCACTGGCTCGTGGGCAATTATCCGAACGACGTATTCGAAACAAGCTGGCCGGCGGGTTATGGTGGCCAGTTTGATTTCAAGCCGGACCAGGACGCGCCCGGCCGCCTTGAAATCGGTTCGACCAGCCCGTGGCCCGACGATTACCTTGAAGCAGGATCGCTCTGGGAACATCTCGCGCGCCACCATATCAGCTTCCGCAACTATGGCGAAAACCTGGAATTACCGGGATACGTCGAGGACTCCGATACGGAGCCTACCGGGGTGCGCGAGGCGGTCAACGTTCCCATGCCCGAGCCCCTTTTCAAAAATACATCGCGCATTTATCCGAACTTCAACACCAACGTCTCGGACCAGTACCGCTACCAGCAGTTTATGAAGGAGTATAAGGACCTTTACGCAAGCGGAAAAAGGCCGTTTCCTCAATTCGTCTATATCTGGCTGCCGCAGGATCACACGGCTGAACCCAGACCCCAGTTAGACTATGACTTTCGCGCTTCCTACGTGGCCGACAACGATCTGGCGCTGGGGAAACTGGTTCAGGTTTTCTCACACAGCCCGTATTGGAAGCATATGGTGATTTTCGTTACGGAGGATGACGCGCAGTCTGGCGCCGATCACGTGGATGCGCACCGCAGCATTCTGCTCGTCATCAGTCCTTACTCGCGGCGCGGCGTCTCGCACGTGCACGCGGACTTCATGAGCATGCTCAAAACCACGGACCTGATTTTTGGCCTCCCCTACCTTAACCAGTATGACGCGGCGGCCACAGACCTCTCCGACCGCTTCACCGCAACCCCGGATTTCACCCCGTATGAGGCCCTTCCTTCCGACTCGCGCATCTTTGACCCGTCGAAAGTAATGGAGAATGGGCTTGTGAACGCCACCAACGCGCCGCCCTCCGCGCCGCTCGATGATCCTGCGACAATCCGTAAGGTGATGAACGAGCATGAGAGCCAACGTCCTGCGCCGGGTTGCTCGCAGTAAGCCCCGGCAACAGCATGTAGCGCAGAGTTTTGCGGTTAAAACTCTGCGGCTTTTGTTCGGGTCTCCCCGTAGGGGCGCTGCTTGCTGCGCCGGGGGAGCACGGCATGGCGTGCCCCTACAACCCGTCCATGTGGATGTAGCGCAGCGTTTTGCTTTTAACACTCTGCGACATTTCATGCTGCCCAATCAAAAAGCCGCAGAGTTTTAAAAGCAAAACTCTGCGCTACAAGTCATCCCCGAGATCCGAAACTCGATGCCGATTAGTTATGCCCCATATGGTGCAATTCGTACACCGGATGGTGTAGCACTTGCGCTGGGTGACAGGATGGCGGGATAGAGGCGTTCGGATGGTTTGCGGTCAATTGCCTGTAACCACTTGAATAGGCAAGCGTTTACGCTATAGTCTTTACCCGTAACACGTTTGGTATTCGACGTGCCTTTCTAACACAAAGGATTCCAAATTTAACGGAGGTTGCAACCTAACATGAAGAAACTTATTACCTTGCTTTTCACTGCTGCTTTGGCTCTTTCGCTGGGAATGCCGGTGTTTGCCGCCGCGATGCCCCAGGACGCGGGACAGACCACAACCCAAAAGACCAAGAAGCATCATCACCATCATCATCACAAGACCAAGAAGTCGAAGAAGTCTGCTCCCCCGCAACAGTAAGTTTCGGGAACGCATTGAGACTTCGACAATCTGTAGGTCGCGTTTCATCGCGGATGGCCGCGTTTGTTGAGACCCCCGGGAAGTGTTTCCGGGGGTTTTTGTTTGCGGGGGAAACCGTTCCGAATCCGGCTGGCCGGTTGTTACGACTTTCCCCACTCCGTATGAAATATCCCTTCGCGATCGGTGCGGCGGTAAGTGTGGGCGCCAAAGCAATCACGCAATGCTTGGAGCAGGTTCGCCGGGAGCCGCTTCTGGCGGTAGCCGTCGAGATAGGCGAGTGAGGCGCTCATGGCAGGCGTGGAGACGCCCATTTCCACGGCAAGCTTTACCACCTCGCGGAGGCTTTCTGCGTTCCCGTTGATGACCCCACTGAAATGGGGATTGAGCATCAGGTTCTTCAGCGCGGGATTCATGCGAAAAGCTGCCGCGATGGGGTCCAGCATCTTCGACCGGATGATGCATCCGCCCTTCCAGATGCGCGCGATATCGGGCATTTTCAGGCTGTATTTGTATTCTTCCGATGCCAGCCGCAACTGCTCGAAGCCCTGCGCGTAACAGATAATCATAGTCAGGTGAAGCGCGTGGCTCACCCTTTCGATCAACGCGGTTTTGTCTCCGCTGAACTTGCCAACCGGTCCGCTTAAGATGGAGGAAGCTGCCACCCGCTCGTCTTTTTGTGCAGAGAGGATGCGCGCATAAACGGCCGCGGCGAGCGTGGGCGTCGCCGCTCCCAGGTCGAGAGAATCCTGCGCGGTCCACTTTCCTGTCCCTTTTTGCTCCGCCTCATCAAGAATCAAATCTACCAAGGGCTTCTTGGTGTCCGGATCGATTTTCCCCAATACCAAGGCAGTGATTTCAATCAGGAAAGAATTGAGCTCGCCGTTGTTCCACGCGGCAAAAATGCTGCGCAGCTCTGCCGCGGAAAGGCTCAGAGCATTTTTCAGCAGATCGTAAGCCTCGCAAATCGCTTGCATGATGCCATACTCGATGCCATTGTGAACCATCTTGACGTAGTGGCCGGCGCCGCCGGGGCCAAGGTAGGTGCAGCAGGCGCCGTCCGGCGTCTGCGCGGCCATGCGCGTGAGCACGGCTTCGAGGCGCCGGTAGGCCTCCTCGCGGCCGCCGGGCATCAGGCTAGGTCCATGCAGAGCGCCTTCTTCGCCTCCACTGACACCCATGCCGAAAAAGCTCATCCCTGCGCGGTCGAGTTCCTTGGCTCGCCGCTCGGTGTCTTTGAAATAGGAGTTTCCGCCGTCAATCACAATGTCATCGCGGCTGAGGAGCGGACCAAGATCGCGCAAAACCGAGTCGACGGGCGCGCCGGCCGGGACCATGATCAGTATCCGGCGCGGCGTCTCGAGGGAATCCACAAATTCTTTCAGCGTGCGCGACGCCACGATCTTCTTCCCGCGCGTGGCTGCCTCGAACTGGCTCACCTTGTCAGCGCTCACGTCAAAACCAGCGGCAGGGAAGCCCTTGCTCTCCGCATTCAGGGCCAGGTTGCTTCCCATCACGCCCAGGCCAATCACCCCTAGATGCTGTTTGCTCATCGCATTCTCCTTCACGCTCGAAATTTGCAGAGCGAATTAAGTTATAGCGGCGTCCTCAGACTAGGGTCGTCCGAATCACGTCCCATATCTTGGACGCAACCGGCGGCAAAGCCGCTTGCTGCTTTGTAGGGGCGCAGCAAGCAGCGCCCCTACGAACTTAGCCCTCGCTGTAAGGCCGCTCCGTGCAGGAACATTGCCTGGATCGTCCAGCATAACAGAACATCATAAAGAGTGGCGGCCGCGACGGCACGCTGGTGAGCTTGAGGGCTTCGCTATTCAAAATAGACCGGCCGGCTCCAGCATATGGCCTTGCCCCTTATCATTTGGATATGTTTATAATGGCTTTGGATTCATCGGTCGCGCCCGGCAGTGTACCACCTGGGATGAAAATGGCCCTCAACCAAACATGAGGTAGGGACGCTCGGTGTACGCTCTCTAGGGGGCGAGCGTCGCTCGTCCCTGACGTGGCCATCTGTGCAACTCATTCGAATGAGGAGGATTGACATTGGCAACGGAAACGGTTGCAAAAGATACAGCCTTGCAACAGGCTGAGCTGGACCAGCTCTGCATCAATACAATACGGTGCCTGTCGATCGACGCCATTCAGAAGGCCCACTCGGGCCATCCGGGGCTACCGATGGGAACGGCCGCTTTATCCTACGTTCTTTGGACGCGGCTCCTGCGTTATAACCCGCACAGCCCTAAGTGGCCGAGCCGTGACCGGTTTGTGCTCTCGGCGGGCCACGGTTGCATGCTGCTTTACAGCCTCCTCCATCTTACGGGTTATGATCTGCCCCTCGATGAGATCAAGCAATTCCGCCAGTGGGGAAGCAAGACGCCGGGCCACCCGGAGTACGGATTGACGCCAGGGGTTGAAACTACAACTGGCCCCCTCGGCCAAGGCGTTGGCAACGCCGTAGGCATGGCGATTGCCCAGAAGTATCTTGCTGCGCATTTCAACCGCCCTGATCATTCGCTGGTCGATTACAAAGTTTATGTCCTCGGTGGTGATGGAGACCTGATGGAAGGCGTGTCCTCCGAAGCCGCGTCGCTTGCGGGACATCTCGGCCTTGACAACCTCATCTTCCTTTACGACGACAATCACATCTCGATTGACGGCTCAACCGAGTTGGCGTTCACGGAAGATCGCGCCAAGCGCTTCGAAGCTTACGGATGGTTTGTTCAGCACGTCGCCGATGGCAACGACCTCGAGGCGGTGGAGAAGGCCATCCGCAGGGCGCACGCAGAGACCGGGCGGCCGTCCTTCATTGATTTTCGCACTCACATCGGATACGGAAGCCCCAACAAGCACGATACCGCGGAAATCCACGGCGAGCCGCTGGGCGACGAGGAAGTGAAACTAACCAAGCAGAATCTGGGATGGCCGCTTGACCCGCCGTTCTTTATTCCCACTGCTGCCCTGGCGCACTATCGCGAGGCCATTGAGCGCGGAGCGAAGCTCGAAGAGAGCTGGAATCAACGGCTGGTTACTTATCACAAAGCCTATCCGCAACTTTCCGCCGAGTGGGACCGCTACGTCCGGGGAGAAGTCCCGGGTGGATGGGCGGCCAAAATTCCCTCCTTTAAATCTTCCGACGGCCCCATGGCGACGCGAAGCGCTGCCGGGAAAGTGGTCAACGCCGTTGCATCGAGCCTGCCATTTTTGATCGCGGGATCGGCTGATTTGACCGGATCAAACAATACGGAAATCAAGGGTGCTGGCGCCATCGAAAAGAACCATTACGGAGGACGCAACATTCATTTCGGCGTTCGCGAACATGCCATGGGAGCGATCCTGAATGGCATATCTGTGAGCGGCCTGATTCCTTATGGTGGCACGTATCTGACCTTTTCGGACTACATGCGTCCCACGCTGCGTCTCGCCGCACTCATGGAGACGCATACAATCTTCTGGTATACCCACGACAGTATTTTCCTCGGCGAGGACGGACCCACACACCAGCCGATTGAGCACCTAGCCGCCCTACGCGCCATCCCCGGCCTGTGCCTGATCCGGCCAGGGGACGCCAATGAAACCGCGGTGGCCATACGCGTGACGATTGAGCACCGGCATGGACCGGTTGCGCTGGCCTTGACGCGCCAAGTCATCCCAATCATCGACCGCGCGAAGTACGCATCGGCTGAAGGATTGACGCGGGGTGGCTATGTGCTCGCCGATGCGCCGGGCCAGACTCAAGGCCACGCTCAAAGTAAGACTCCTGGCATCCTCCTTATTGCTTCGGGATCGGAATTGCCGCCGAGCGTCGAGGCCTTCGAGCAATTGAGGGGCGAGGGCTGCGCCGTGCGCGTCGTCAGCCTGCCGAGCTGGGACCTCTTTGAGGCGCAGCCGCAAAGCTACAAAGATGAAGTTATGCCGCCAAAATTTACGTTGCGCTTGGCCATTGAAGCCGCATCACCATTCGGGTGGGAACGGTATGTAGGACCTAAAGGCGCCGTGATCGGGATGAACCGCTTCGGCGCTTCCGCCCCGTACAAGGTTCTGGCGGAGAAATTTGGGTTTACCAAGGACCATATCGTTCAGAAGGCGCACGAAATGTTGAAAGGCAGTGACCAGTGACGAGAGGCAAGTGACCAGCAAAAGCGCGACATTTTGTTGTCGCCCCCGCGAAAGCGGAGGTCCATTGCGGTGGATTCCCGCTTTCGCGGGAATGACAGAGCGCCGAACGCAGCGCCGATCACCTGCTAAGGAGGCAAGCGATTGTTATGGCCGAATCCAATGTTGTGACCCAGCCTGCGCCAGCCGAACCCGCTGCGCATCGTGTTCCCGCTCCTTGCGCCATGGTGATCTTTGGCGCGTCGGGAGACCTGACAGAACGAAAGCTTGTGCCGGCGCTGTATTATCTTTCCCGTGCGGGTCTGCTGCCGGAGGGATTTTCCGTCATCGGCTGCGCCAAGACACCCTATACAGATGAGAGCTTCCGGGACAAGATGCGGAAGGCAGTGCAGAAGTACCTGAAGGTACCCGCCGGAGACGAGCCAGCGCTCGACTCCTTCACGCGAGACGTGCACTATATTTCGGATGATTTTGGCGACCTGGACGCCTATGAGCAATTGAAAAAGCTTCTCGACCGGCTGGACAAGGAGCGGGGCACCTGTGGCAACCGGCTCTTTTATCTTGCCACACCGCCCAGCTTCTTTCCCGTGATCGCCCAGCACCTGGGCAATGCCGGCCTGGCAACGCCCAAGGACGGGGGTAAGAGCTGGACGCGAATCGTCATCGAAAAACCCTTCGGTCGCGACCTCGAATCCGCTCTCGATCTGAATCGCATTGTGACCGGGGTTTTTAAGGAAGAGCAGATTTATCGTATTGACCATTATCTCGGCAAGGAGACCGTGCAGAACCTTTTAGTCTTCCGGTTTGGCAACGGCATTTTCGAGCCTTTCTGGAACCGGCGCTACATCGACCATGTGGAAATTGCCGTGGCGGAGGAGATCGGGGTAGAAAACCGCGGCTCCTATTATGAGGAGGCGGGCCTTACGCGGGACATGATTCAGAACCATGTGCTGTCCTTGCTGAGCCTCGTGGCGATGGAGCCTCCCGCCATCTTTGACGCGACGGCGGTGCGTGATGAAAAATCCAAGGTGATGCGGGCTGTCCGGCCGATCCCATTGGACCGCCTGAGTCAGTTTGTCGTGCGCGGGCAATACGTGGAGGGCTGGGAAAACGGCCAGAAGATGCCCGCCTATCGGGCCGAGCCGAATGTCTCCCCTCAGTCCACCACAGAAACGTATGCCGCCCTGAAGCTCTATATCGATAACTGGCGCTGGGCGGACGTGCCGTTCTACCTGCGTTCGGGGAAGCGCTTACCCAAGCGCGTCTCAGAAATCACCATCAAGTTCCGCCGCGCGCCTCACCTGCTTTTCAGAGGAACCAGCACGACCTCCATCGAACCCAATCATCTCTCCGTGCATATCCAACCGGACGAAGGGATATCCCTGATGTTCAACGCTAAGATTCCGGGAACGACGATGCAGATCCGGCCGGTGACCATGGAATTCCGCTACGAGAACTCCTTTGGGCAAGCGGCGCCCACCACAGCCTATGAAACCTTGCTCCTTGATTGCATGCTGGGTGATTCAATGCTGTTTACCCGGAACGATTTTGTGGATCTCGCGTGGGAGCTCATCACGCCGGTCATCAACCGGTGGCGTGACGACGGCAAAAAGGGTCTCTCATTTTACGAAGCGGGAACCTGGGGGCCACCCGAAGCCGATGACTTTATCGAGCGCGATAACCGCAAGTGGCAGCAGTTGTAATCCTGATGTTATCCGCAGATGTCAAATCGGGTTAGTTGTTTGTGGTCAGTGGTTAGAGTTACTTATGCTAGGTCCTCTTCAGATCTGTCAGGGCATGGCTTTAGCCATGCCGCAAGCGCGGCCTCCCTCACCCCCATCCCCTCTCCTTCAGGGAGAGGGGGGACCGCGGGGAAGCAGCGCTTCCCGTCGCGGTGGGTGAGGGCTCTCCTGGCACGGCTGAAGCCGTGCCCTGACACATGCTAAACTATCTTAACATCGCAATATTAATAGTCTGCTGTCCGTCGTTAATTGCAACCGGCGGCTGACAACGGGTTACAGACTGACAGCGGCCGACTTCGCCGCACTACCTGCGACTATCCCTTTATGCCTACGCCGGAAATTCGCGTTTTCAAAAATCTGGAAGAACTAAGCCGCGGCGCCGTGGAAGAGTTTGTAACCCTTGCAAGGCAATCGCATCCGGGAGGGGCGCCGTTTAGCGCAGCGCTCTCCGGCGGCTCCACCCCAAAGCGTTTTTATGAATTGCTGGCCACGGGGGAATTCTCGTCCCAGGCGCCTTGGCAGCGCATTGAGCTTTTCCAGGTGGACGAGCGTTGTGTCCCTCCGGATGATGCGCGCAGCAACTATAAGATGATGCGAGAGGCATTGCTCGACCGGATTCCCGGCATCCATTTCCACCGCATGGCAGCCGGCCAACCCGATCGCGATGCCGCCGCCCGAAGCTACGCGGCGGAACTGCGCTCGGCGCTCGGCGCCCAGCCCAGAGGCTGGCCGCGACTTGACGTCATCTACCTGGGTATGGGCGATGATGGGCACACGGCGTCACTTTTTCCTGGAACGCCCGCGCTCGACGAGATGGAACTCGCCGTGGTTCCAAACTATGTCCCAAAGTTTGAGATGTACCGCCTCACGCTAACGCTGCCTGTCCTCAATGCCGCCGGACGCGTGGTTTTTCTTGTGTCGGGCGCCGGAAAGGCAGAACGACTTCGTCAGGCGCTTCGCACTCCCTCCGGCGCAACTCCACCGTTTCCATCACAGCTCGTTAACCCGGAGCACGGCGCCGTGGCGTGGTACGTGGACGAAGCTGCGGCAGAGTTGTTGTAGAGAGCTGCCACAACGGCCGCGGCGGATGGGGCAGGAAATGCCTTGAGCCATGGCGAGAACTTCGGGACATTTATCGAGCACCGTTCAAGATAGGAAAATTCCATTGATCCACATTGCCCCATCGATTCTGGCTGCGGACTTCATGCGGCTGGGTGAGCAGGTGCAGGAGGCGGAAGCTGCCGGCGTTGATCGCGTGCAGATTGACGTCATGGACGGCCACTTTGTCCCCAATATCACTTTTGGCGCTTCACTTGTGCGCGCAATGCGCCGCCTCACGAGCCTGCATCTTGAAGTGCATCTGATGGTCGAACCCCCGGAGGATTTCATTGAATCTGTTGCCACGGCGGGCGCGGACACCATCATTGTTCACGAAGAAGCCACGCCTCACCTTCACCGCGCCGTGCAGCACATTCATTCCCTGGGTAAAAAGGCGGGCGTGGCGATTAATCCGGCGACCCCTGCGTGCGTGTTAACAGAGATCCTCCAGGACCTCGATCTGGCATTGGTGATGACCGTAAATCCCGGCTTTGGCGGACAGGAATTTATCGCATCAACCCTTCCAAAAATCCGCCAGGTGAGGACGATGCTTCAGGAAATGGGACTGCATTGCGAGGTCGAAGTGGATGGCGGGATCAACCTCCAGACTGCACCCATGGCCGTCGAGGCTGGTGCGGACGTCCTTGTGGCGGGAACGTGTATTTTCGGGGTTCCGGAGGGTGTTGCCGCCGCGGTCCAGGCGCTGTTGCAATCGTGTTCAGGGCGTAAGCGGTCGTGGTAGCCACGATCAATCCGTCTCCGATGGACCATGGGCTGTTGTCCTGGCGAAACGCCCACGGTCAAAAAAAACGCTGATCGTGGCTACCCGGCGTATTCTGCGATGATCAGCGAATAATCGGCCGTGTGATCTCGCCGTACATTTCCGGGCGGCGGTCGGCGATGCGGTCGATCTCATACTCGCCCGGCAGCCTCACCACGCGGTTTCTGTCCGCCGCGTCAAGATCGACTTCAGCATAGATAATGGTTTCTTCCATCGCGCCGGCCTCGGCCAGCAGCTTGCCGCTAAAATCGGCGATTTGTGAATGACCGGCAAAGCGGAAACCCCTTTCCTCGCCCACGCGGTCCGCGGCGGCCACAACCATGTGATTTTCGAGCGCGCGCACATTGGTAAGGTGCTGGCAGGAATCCGAGCCGATGGGCCAGTTGGTGGGGATCGCCAGGAGTTGCGCGCCTTGCAGTTTAAGCACCCGGCCAGCCTCGGGAAAGCTCGCGTCATAGCAGATGGTGATGCCCACCTTGCCGTGTGGTGTGTTCAACGCGGCGAAGGGCCGATCTCCGGGTGTTACAAAGCGGTCAACGCCGAGATAGGGCAAGTGAATCTTGCGGAAGCTGCCGGGGATTCCTTCCGGGCCGATGACGGCCGCGGCGTTATAAATTTCCTGTCCATCCATTTCGAGCATACCCACAATCGCCGTGCAATCCAACTCGCGCGTGAGTTGCGCGATCGCCTGCGTTGAGGGGCCGGGAATAGGCTCTCCCGCTAACCGAGCCTCGTCGCGGCTCGTAAAGCAATAGCCTGTGAGCGCGCATTCCGGGAAAATAATGATCCGTGCTCCGCTTCGCGCCGCGACCTTCAGACGGTCGAGGGCTTTGTCTAGATTTGCCTCTTTATTCAGCAACGTGACATCCATTTGCACGACGGCGATTTTCATCGGAACTCCCTCGAGATCATTTCCCAAGACAATTGTAGCCGGTATTCAGTTTGCCGCACACGCCCGGTTGGGTCGAAATTATACGCAGCGTCTTCAGTTCTTGCGCAAGTTCCGGTGAAAAGGCCGCGCTCTGACGCCGGGCCGCAACACGCATTTGCTTATGGCGGCAAGCATAGTAATTTGGGGCCGCATATTGAGTTTCCCAGGGAGTTGCGGTATTGTCCGGGCATAGGGATGGTTGGCCCGTGGGTTAGGCT